>JBAUHD010000421.1:0-5493 GCA_049680085.1 Acidobacteriaceae bacterium | reverse complement strand
AGTGCGTGATCTTCAGCTCGCCGTCAATGGACCCGCCCTGCGAGAGCCGTGCCCGCATATCGCTCAATTCGATCTCGTCCTGGGTCAGGTGCAGCCGCGCCTCCGCGCGCACGTTGGTCACGTGGATGGAGCCCGCATGGTACGACGCCCCCGACACCCTGGTCGTGCCGTTCACTGTAAATTGCGCCTTGTTTCCGCTCCCTGCAAGGTCAAGCTGGACTTCGCCCTGCTTCAGCCCCGGAACATCCGCCAGCGCCTCCACTTGCTCGATCGCTACGCCGCCCTTCACATTCAGCTTCCACGAGGGGTCCGCGAAATACGTGATCGACCCCTTCTGGTTCAGCGTCTATTCTCCTGTCCGCAACTGCAGCGACTGCAGGATCACCTGATCGCGCCCCAGTTCCACCTGCGCATCCATGGTCGAGTGAAGTTTCGCGCTGCCGCGGCGCTGCGCCGTCAGGTCTTCGACATGCACCGTGCCCAGATAGCGCTCGCGCCCCTTCAGCCCCATCGGGGGAACATAGCGGACGACAACTCCCAGATTGTCCGCCGCGGCATTGAACGGAATCGCCCGCTGGTTCACAATCGCCGCGCCGTCGCGAACCTCCGCGCGGTTCACCTGAAGATCGAGGATCGTGTCGATCACAGGCTTCCGGCTTTTTTTGGCAACCTTCGGGCGCGGCTGGTTGGTCGAGCCGTCCGGATAAATGATGAGGTGAATGACCGGATGATCAGCCTCGAGGTAATTCAGCCCGAACTTGCGCTCGAAAAGCGAAATAATTTTGGCGCGCACGTAAATCCGATCTACATGCGCGTATGGAATCTGCCCCGGCGCTTCCAGCCCGTGAATCGTCAGGTTGTTCACGGTGAAGTCCAGGTGCAACAGGCTCCACTGGAATGTCCCCATTTCGACGCGGCCGCCGGTGGCCTGCTCCAGCGCACTCACAACCTTGTGCCGGACGAACTTCGCGAATTGCGGCGTGTTGGCATACCAGATTGCGCCGACAATCAGCAGAAGAATGACCACCAGCGTGATGACCGCCGCCAGCCAGAACGGGTGCCGCGTCGCCGGTTTCTCCAGCGTTGCAGGGTTCGGGTTCGGATTCGGCGCGCGGCTCACCGGCTCAATCCTCCTCGCCCGCCGACGGGGCCGGCGAGTTTTCCGCCGTCGCATACGCCGGATCGACAATTTGCAGGCTGCCCTCGTCCCGCAGGCTCTTCAGCCAGTCTTGGAGTAACCCATTTACCTGCTGCTGCAGCAGCACTTCCTGGATGCGCGACACAACTTCATTGAGCGGAGGCGCCTTCTGCCGCTGCCGCGTAAAGGCCGGAATCACGGTCTTCTCGTAATAGTCGGCGACGCTTTCGTGCGAAATCCGGATTCCGGTCCGAAAGCGCACATCGATAACGCGCAGAATTGTCAGCCGTTCTTTCCAGTGCTGGACCACCTCCTGGCTCGTCAGGTCGTTCGCCGCCAGAAACGTCTTCCAACCCTCCGCCGTCTCGCATTTGTATTTCGCGCACTGCGGCAGATGCGAGCGCAGGTCCTTCAGCGATTTTTCCACGTCGGCATCGGAAATATTGGCGTTGAACTGCCGCTGCACCTTCATTTGCTGCACGATCAACACGCGGCTAATCAGCCGGTGCAGCGCATCCTGCCGCGTGTCCTGGCCAGCGTGCGGCTGGAAGGGCTCAAGCGCCGCGAAACGCATCTCTTCGTCCACATCGCTTTCGAGCAGAACCTCGCCATCGATCACCGCAACCACGTGGTCGAGCGCCACAAACTTGCCGCCCGTTGCAGGCGCGGACGCAGCCTGGGCCGCCGCATCGGGCGCAAAGCCGCCGCCCATGGCCAGCGCGGGCAGAATCAACGCGAGTGCCAGCCAGCTTCTCATCAAAACGCCTGCCCGATGCTGAAGAAGAAGTTGAAATGCGGCGCCTGCCCCACATACGGCTGAATCGCCAAACCATCCGAGTGCGTCCCGTAGGTAAGAATCACCGGGTAAATGGGAGGGTTTAAGGTGTAGCTGAAGTCCAGCCGGATGGGCCCGATCGGCGTGTGATACCGCAGCCCCAGACCCACGCCGTGCGTGAAGTAGTTGAAGTCGCAGGTCCCGGTCGTGTTGGTGCTCGAGGATCGCGTGACCGCCTTCTGATGGTCGGGGTCGAGGTCCTTGCACGTAAAGCTATGCGGCTGCTTGATGCGCAAGGCGCTCGGCCAGATATCCGACGAGTTGTTGAACACATTGCCCATGTCATGAAACAGGACAAACCCCAGCGCATTTCCAAAATAAGGAAGTGTTGGGTTGGGAAAGCGTATTTCTTCACTGTTCACAAATACGCCCGCGCCGCCAATGGGAAAGCCGGTGAGTGAATCGCGCGGCCCCG
Organism: Acidobacteriaceae bacterium; assembly: GCA_049680085.1. Lineage (GTDB taxonomy): Bacteria > Acidobacteriota > Terriglobia > Terriglobales > Acidobacteriaceae > Silvibacterium. The sequence goes on along the minus strand of JBAUHD010000421.1, from coordinate 3,105 downwards.
CGGCATTGATCGAATATGCCCGCAATGACTGCGCGCCGCCCGCATACAACCGCTCCGGCAGCGGAATATATTCGTACTTGCCTTCTCCGAAGGCCCGCTCATAGCCAAAGCGCGTGTTCCGCGCCAGAACGAAGTGGCGCTTCCCTATCTGGTAGTAACTTGAGTTGCTTAGATCAAGCCGGTTGAAGTTGGCCTGCGACTCGAATATGTTGTCGGTGGCAAACTCCTCCATGCTGGTATAGGTTCCGGCAATCGCGTCCAGCGGATTGGGCCGCCGCGTATCGCGAATCCAGGTAAATCCCGGCCCGCCCACGCGCACCGGCTCCGATACCAGCGGAATGTCACGCGGCGAAACCTGCACGCTGTTGGGGTCCACCTTCACCCTCCGGTAGGTGAACTGGTAGAACAAGGTGTTGGCGCGGTCCAGCCTGTGCGTGAACCGCACCGTGCCCTCCAGCCGCGAGGCGGCGTAGGTGGTCACGTCCTGCGCGTTGGTATAGCCGCCGCTCAGCGAAAAATCCACGCTCTTGAGGTTGAAAATGTGAGGGAGCGAATAGATGGTTGTCGCTGACTGCTCCAGCGAGCCATATTGTGTGCGCAGTGTGATCGACTGGTTCCGTCCCCACAAATTGATGCGCGAGATATCGAAGAGTACCAGCGCGCTGGCGCCGGTTTTGCCGTTGGACCCGCAGTTGGCCTCATATTGCGCGGGGTTGATGCCAAGTTGAATCAGGCTGATCGGGTTGGGGCAGTTCGTCTCCGGATTTCCGGTCTGCGCCTGGAAACCCACGCCGTAACTCAGGTCCCAGCGTTTCGCCTCCGTAAAATGCAAGAGCACATTCTTTCGAGGCAGGTCGCCGCGCGGGTTCTGCACGGCGGTGTTCACTTCATTGAATAACGTCAGGTCATAGAGTTGCCGCTGTGTTTCGAGCAGCGCCGACTGGTTGAGAGGCTGGCCCGGCTCAAGCAGAATGCGCGGCTGGACCGTGGAAGGCCGCGTATAGTGCAGCCCCGAAACCAGTACCCGGTTCACGAATATCTGCTCGCCTTCCGTCACCTGCATGGTTATATCGATCACGTCCGGCTTGTCCGGTTCCGGGGTTTGCGCCAGCTTCACCGCCGCATGGTCAAAGCCGTGGCTGTAGTAGTACGTCAGCACAGCGTCACGGTCCCCCATGATCGTGGTGGACGAATAGGGCTGCCCGGACTCGGTGGTCAGCAGCGGCTGGAGCGCGCTGAGCGGGACTTTTTTGTTCCCGGTAATTTCATATTTTCCGATGCGGTCCTGGGTTCCCTCGACGACCTGGTACTTCACCGACAGGCTCTCAACCTTGTTTCCCGGACCCTTCGGATTGGCCTTTACCACGGGGGTCACCGACACGCTGCTGAAGCCGTTGCTCTGGTAGAGCGCCTCAATCGTGTCTGAGTCGGCCTCGGCCAGTGCCTGGCTGTAGTGCCCGTGCGGCATGAGCAGTTTGGACTCATCCACGCTGAGACGCGGCAGAATCACACTATCGCTGAAATAATGATTGCCCGCCACCGTGACGGACTTCACCTCCTGACGCACCCCCAGCTTCACGTTGAACACGATTTCCGTATGCGCCTTAGCATCCGTTCCCTGCGTGCTGCGCGTGTGCGTCACATGGGTGTCAAAGTATCCCTGCCGCTGGTAGTAGTCGCGAATGCGCCGGTCGCCCTCGTTGAGCAGGTCCTCGTCCACCGTGCCCTCTTCAAAGACCGGAACCAGCGATTTAACTTTGCCGTTGCTCAGCTTGACGCCGCTCACCGTGATCGCCACCAACGGCCCCTGGCTGGCGTGGAACTTCAAATCAAGCAGGTTTTTCGCGGGCTGGAATTGCTTTGACTCCAGCGCCACGGTCGCCTCCAGCCGCTTCTTCTTTTCGTAATATTTGCGCAGATTGCTCAGAGCCCGACTCACCGTGTCCCGCGTCACTTTGGAGCCCGCCTTCAGCTTCGCCTTTTTCCTGAACTGCTCCAGCGACATCCCCGGGTCACCCGTTGCCTCGACGGTCCCCACCCTCGTCTTCTTTCCCAGCGTCACGTGGAATTCCACGTTCACCAGCGCGTTGGCCTGGTCCTCGGTTGTGGTCGTCTTGAAGGTTGCACTGTAGTAACCGTTCGCTTGAAGAGTGTCCGTCAACAGATGCCCGGCCCTCTGCATCTTCGCCTGGTCGTAGCGGGTTCCCGCCGTCAGCCGGGTTGACCGTTGCAGTTGGCTTGCGAGCCGATCGTCCTTAAGGTCTTCTACGGTAACCCGGCCCAGAAACTGCTGCGGCGTGCCCTGGAAACGAATCATCACCTGGTTTCCATTCTGCTTCCCTTCGACCGCGATGCCCTTGTAAAGTCCGGTGGCATACAGTCTGCGCAGGCTTTGACGCACATCTTCTGCGCGCAGCGGTTTGTGGGGCTGCAAGGCCAGAGACTGCGGCAAAGGTTCCAGCCGCGCGCGGTCCACGCCCTCAAACTCCACAGCTTCCACCTGGAGGCCTTCCCACGCGCGCAGGCTCTCGGTCGCCGCTTCCGGCATGGCCGTTGGCGGCGGCTGCGTGCTCAGCTTCCGCGTAACGCTGTATCCGGGCGCTCGCTGGCCTTGCGGCGAAACGTTCCGCTGGGGCTGTGGAACCGGCGTCGCCCCCGTGCCGGGAGGATTCACCTGGGCCCGGAGCCTTGCCGGAGCGAGCGCCAACGCCAGAACCGTGGCAAGCACAACGAACCACCCAGAAAGCAAAAGCCGCGTTCCGCGCCGAACTCGCATCTCGAAGATTCCCGCATCCCCTGTTTGCAGAAAACCCAATCCGTCCTCTCGCCTTCCGCCCGCGGGACCTTTCAGCAACGGTCTCCGCCTTGATTTTGATAAGATGCGAGCCGTCTGCCAAACCTCTGCATCGGGCGGGCGCACCCGAGCTGCGCGCCGACTCCTATACTAAAGACTCATGCCGGTCCCTTCCACAACCACATCCGAGCGCTACTCGCGGCAGGTGCTTTTCCAGCCGATTGGAGAAGCCGGACAGCGGAGGCTTGCCGCTTCCCGGGTCGCCCTTGTCGGCTGCGGGGCCACCGGCGCCGCCGCCGCCGGCCTGCTCG
>JBAUHD010000420.1:0-1536 GCA_049680085.1 Acidobacteriaceae bacterium | reverse complement strand
GCGGCGACGGCGATTGTGAGCTCGCTGGTGAACACGCAGTTCCAATACCTGGACGTGGGCGTGAATATCAAGATCAAGCCGACGGTGCATTACGACCGCGACGTAACGCTGAAGCTGACGATTGAGATTTCGTCGCAGAACGGCAACACCAATATCGGCGGCATTACGGAGCCGATCATTACGCAGCGCACAGTGGACCAGACGATCCGGCTGAAGGAAGGCGAGGCCAATATTCTGGGCGGGATTCTGCAGAAGCAAACGAGCAATTCGCTGAGCGGAACGCCGGGGCTGGCGCGGTTGCCAATTCTAAAGTATGTCTTTGGGTCCAATGACAAGAGGATATCGGATGACCAGATTGTGTTTCTGCTGATTCCTCACGTGGTGCGGGCGGAGACGCTGGATCCGCTGAATTTGCGGCAGGTGGATACGGGGACGGCCAACGATATTGAGCTGCGTCATTTGAATGTCGGCACGGCGGCGAGTTCTGAGGCCGGGCAACAGACAGAGTCTCCGGTGATGCTGGGAGCGGCGGCGAATGCTAAGCCGGCTGCGGTGACGGCGGCGGGCGCGGCGGAAGCGGCGGTTGCGAATATGCAGGCGTCGGCGGGGCTGGCGGCGGGGCCGGTGCAGTTGAATCTGGCTCCGGAGATGCAGCAGGCGAAGGTGGGCTCGACGTTCCAGGTGAAGGTGAATCTGGCGGGGGGGAAGGATGTGTTTTCTGTCCCGATGCAGTTGCAGTACGACCAGACGAAGCTGAGTTTGATCAACGTGGACCTGGGCGACTCAGGGGGCGCGAACGGCATGGACTTCCTGGGCAAGGATGGGCAGGCGGTGGCGCTGGTGCATCGCGATGACGGGGCCGGAAACGTGGCGATCTCGGCGTCGCGGCCTCCGGGAGCGCGGGGCGTGGACGGCGCGGGTACGGTGTGCGTGCTGACGTTTAAGGCGAAGGCTCCGGGACCGGCGGCGGTGGTGGTGACAAGGCCGGTGGTGAGGAACAGCGAGCAGAAGGCGGAGCCGGCAACGGGTTCGCGGGCGATTGTGCAGGTGCAGCCGTAAGGTTGTTTCCCCACTCAAGCAAAAGCAGCTTGAGTGGGCCACCCAGAGAACAAAAGCAGCTTGAGTGGGCCACCCAGAGAACTTGATGAGTTTTATTAGGAGAAAACACGGAGGCGAGGCCGGGCTGACGCTGGTCGAGTTGATCGTGACGGTGGCGATTCTGGCGATACTGGCGTCGGCGGCGGTGCCGGTGGCGCGGTTCCAGGTAAAGCGCACCCAGGAGCGCGAGCTGCGCTATGACCTGTGGCAGATGCGGAGCGCGATTGACGCCTACAAGGACGCGGCGGACCGCGGGGCGTTTCAAGTGAAGCTGGACAGCCAGGGGTATCCACCGGATTTGCAGACGCTGGTGAACGGCGTGGATGTGAAGGGCAAGAAGGTTCGGTTTTTGCGGAAGATTCCAGAGGACCCGATGACGCACGACACGGACTGGGGACTGCGCTCGATGCAGGACGATCCGGATAGCGACTCGTGGGG
>JBAUHD010000419.1:0-4726 GCA_049680085.1 Acidobacteriaceae bacterium | reverse complement strand
GGCCCCGGCTTCAAATAAGTCAGGCTGTTCTGCAAGTGATGCAGGGCATCGTCGAGTTGCCCTTTGCCGGCCAGAATCACGGCCAGCAACTGCTCGGTGTTCGGAGCCAGATGCTGCGGGTCCATCGCCAGCGACTTCTGCGCGCTCGCCTCCGCGTCGTCCACTTTGCCCTGGTTATATTGGCCCAGCGCATTGAAGTACCAGAGCTGCGGAGTCCCCGTGGGATCCAGCTTCAGCGCCTCGCCCGCCGCGTTCGCCACATCCGGCCACTTCTTCTCGGCCGCGCTCAGTTCGGCTATCGGCCCATAGGGAGAGACAAACTTCGGATCCGCCGCCACCGCCTTCTGATAGGAGGCCAGCGCGTGCTGCGCGTCGGATTTTGACTCCTGCAGCTTGCCAAGCTGGTACCAGGCCTCGGCGAATTGCGGATCGATCTTCACGGCTTTCTCGAGCTCGTGCATCGCTCCGTTCGCATTCTTGTTCAGCCACTCCGACCGCGCCTTATCGAAGTGCTTCATCGCGTCTTTCGAGGCCGTGGCCGTCGTGGCGCTGGTGGCCGATCCGGCCGCGGCGCTGTCCGGTTGCAGCGTGATGGTCCCGAGGTCCGGGTTATCCATAATGTCCTGATTCGCGATATGCACCGTGCTCGACTTGAACCCCGGCATGGATGCCTGAACGTCGCACCCGATCAGTTGCGACGCCGTCACCTGGTTGATGCTCGCCTTGGTGGCGACCAGTTCTGAGGCCCTATGGCTACCCTGAATGGTGAACTGCCCCTTGCCATCGGCTTCGGTCCGGTACTTCACCACTCCGTTGCAGGTGACAATCACCGGAATCGGGTCCCACGGAAGCGCCCCGCCCTGGACCGCGATCTTTCCCGTAAAGCCGATGCCGCCGCGCTGGTGCTCCGCCAAATTCGCATAGTTGGCGTCCTTACCAATGCTGCTGTTCGCCTCCGGCCCGCCCGCAGTCGAAGTCGGCGCCGCCGCCTGTCCATGCGCCTGCGCGCCCAGCGTCATTCCCAGAAATACTCCGGCGGCCAACCGTAACTTGTATCGCATCGCTCACCTCGCAAAATCCATCCTATTCTCTTCCTCGCAAGGCGGTTTTGGAAATAACGGCAATTTGCCGCGATACGATGATCCGGCTCAAAGCCCCGGACGTGCAGCCACCTTCGACGGCCTTGCCCCTCGCCGGAGGCGTGTCTGTGCCACGTAAATGGCCGCGCTGGCGCCGATCACCGCGAGCAGGCCCAGAATTTCGGCACGCGACGCAGCCGCGATCAACGCCATCATGCAGCCAATGCCCACCAGCGCTGCCGCTCCCATCCACCGAACGTTCAACGGAGCGCCAGCCATCGCCACACCCCTGCGCTTGAGCCGCCATGCCGCCGCACATCCGGCGATATAAAGCGGCGCAGTTGCCAGCATCGCCAGCACCGCCAGCTCCGCGAACGTCCCGGTCAACGCCAGCGCCGCAGCCAGCGCCGCGTAGCACAAAATTGCGATATGGGGCACGTTCGTGCGCGGATGCAGCCGCCCCAGCACGCGCGGCAGCAACCCGTCGCGCGCGAAGGCGAAGACCACGCGCGGGCTGGACAGCAGATCGCTCGACAGCCAGCCCAGCATAGCCACAGCCGTACCGATCAGCATGAGCATTCGCAGCGCTGGACTGAGCCGCGCCATCGCGTCCACGAGGGGCGCGCCGGAGTGCGCAAGAGAGCTGCCCAGAATGCCCTGCGCCGTCACCTGAATGGCGACATAGAGCGCCAGCGCCGATCCGAGGGCAATCGCCAGAGCTCGTGGAATGGTGCTCGCCGGCTGCCTCACCTCGCCGCTGATGCTCAGCGAAGCTTCCATGCCGGAAAGCGCAAACAGCGCCAGGATCAGCGCCCGCCCCATCCCCTGCGTGCTGACCTTCGCAGGCGGCGCAAAATTCGCGCCGTGGATCGCCCATACGCCCGCGAGAACGAAAACAGCAAGCGGAGCCAGCTTCAAAACAGTCGTTAAGTTCACCAGCCGCGCGCCGCGCCTCAGGCCGCCGGAAATATTTACCGCAACGATGCCGCCAATGACTGCGACGATCGCTGCGGCATGGATAGCCGCCCGCAACGACGGCGGCAGCACGCTTACCACGGCATCCGCCAGCGCCGCGGCCACGCCGCCGCATGCCAGCACGTCGCCAAACCACAGCAGGGTTCCTGCTATATAGCCGGTGAGCGGGCCGAATGCGGCTTCAATATAGCCGTAGGCTCCGCCGCTGGTCGGCATACGGCTGCCGCCTTCGGCCCAGCAGAGCGCGACCGCTCCAATTGCCACCCCGCACGCAAGAAACGCCAAAGGCGCGTAAGGCCCCATGCAGGCGGCCAGCGCCCCCGGCACCGCGAAAATCCCAGCGCCGATAATCATGCTGAGGATATTGGCCGCCAAGCTCCACGGCCCCACCGCACGCACCAGCCCGGCATCCCGCTGGCTTCCGCCCATGCGCTCGACTCTAACATGGCAAGCTGTGGCGTGGCCGGACCGCTTTCTGGCTCCCGGCGCGCTGTTGTGAACTTTGGTGTCCCTTTTCGGATAACCTTCAGTTACCCCTTGAAGCGGCATTCAAGACTTTGGTAATTTGACTCGTACTGATTTCTCCAATTTTCCTTCTGGGTTGTTCGTAGAATGACTTCAATCGAGGAACCCGCTTTATGGATAAAACCGCTGATCAACACCGGCTCGCCCCGGGAAACCTGGAAGAACGCTCCGCCGTCCGCTTCCCCCTGTCGCTGCCCGTCCACGTGATCGCCTCCGACAGGCTTTACGAAGCGACGACTGAGAACATTTCGGCCAACGGAGTACTCTTCAAGCTCAATGAGGTGATTGAGCCTGGGACGAATGTGGACTTTCTGATCCAGGTCGCCGAAGGAACTACCGGACCTGAGGAAACCGCCGCCATTCACTGCCAAGGCAGGGTTGTGCGGGCGTATCAGGACGATTCGGCCGCCCACGCCGCGGCTGTGATTGACGAATACAGATTTCAAGCCGAAGAAGAAACCACGGAAGAATGACCCAGTCTGAACCCAATTTGGCTCCAGCCGCACCCCAGATCGACTCCCGCCCGGGCCACGCGATTTCTAGACCCGCACGGCCGCCCATCCACGTCATTCTTGCCGACTCGCAGGCCATCTACCGAGTCGGCATGAGCAAAATTTTTGCCGCCGAAGGCGACCTCCACATCGCCGCCCAGGTCGATAAGCTTGAGGACCTGCACTCCCTCCCGGAGAGCCTTTCCGCCGATGTTCTGGTGCTCGAAGGCAACCTGCTGGCCGGCACCACTGACGCCATCCCCGAAATTGTGACCCGCCTGCCCGACATAAAAATCATCGTCCAGACCTCCAGCACGGATGAGAACCACACCGTGGAAATGTACCGCCGCGGCGTGCGCGGCATCATTCCCCGCTCCATTTCGCCGGAGCTGCTGGTGCGCTGCGTTCGCAAAATCGCCGCCGGCGAAACCTGGATCGACAACAAGTCCGTCAACTGGGTCATCGAGGCTTACCGCTCCCAGGCCGTCGCCCTCACCGACCCCAAGCTTCAGCCCCGCCTCTCCGCCAAGGAGTTGAACATCATCGCGCTCATCACCCAGGGCAAGCGCAACAAGGAAATCGCGTTCCAGATTGGCACCACCGAGCAGGTGGTCAAAAACTATCTGCGGAAAATTTACGAGAAGCTGGGCGTCTCCGACCGTCTCGAACTCGCCCTCTACTGCCTCCACCACCAGCTCGACAAAAAGATAAAAGAAGTTCAGCAAAAATCGCCTGCCTGAATTTCTCTCTTTCCCCTTTCCTCTTTACGCTTTACCCTGTTTCCATGCCAATTACTCGCCGTACCCTCATGGGAATGATTGCCGCCGCCGGTTCCGGCCTGGTGGCCAAAGCGCATCCAGCCTTCGCCGCACAGGCCTCGTCCGCCGCCAGTGAAACTCCATCCAACTTCGCCCACCCCGCCGGATCGGAGATTCCCGCGGGCCCGTTCCAGGGCACACGCGCCTCGCTCAAGCATTACGAAGTTCCCGAATGGTTTCGCGACGCCAAGTTCGGCATGTGGGCACACTGGGGACCTCAATCCGCCGTGGAAGACGGCGATTGGTACGCGCGCAATATGTACATTCCCGGCTCCGACCAGTACAACTACCATTGCCAGCGCTACGGCCACCCCTCCAAATTTGGATACAAGGACACCATCCCCGCCTGGAAGGCGGAAAAATTCGACCCCGCTGCGCTCATCAAGCTCTACAAAAAATGCGGCGCAAAATATTTCATGAGCATGGGCGTCCACCACGACAACTTCGACCTGTGGAACTCCCGCTATCAGCGCTGGAACTCCGTCAACATGGGGCCGAAAATCGACGTCGTGGCCAAGTGGCGCGACGCCGTCCGTGCCGAGGGGCTCCGCTTCGGTGTAAGCTCGCATCTCTGGATCACCTATAAATGGTTCTCCACCAGCCACGGCAGCGATGCCACCGGCCCGCTCGCCGGCGTGCCGTATGACGGAGCGAATCCGGCCAACTACGACCTCTATGTTGACTCCGACCAGGTCTCGCCAGGCCCCGGCGGCCCCGACTGGAACGAGGACGGCATTCCGCTTTGGTGGAAGCAGCAATGGTTCAAGCGCATCAAGGACCTGGTGGACCACTGCGAGCCGGATTTTCTCTACTCCGACGGTTCCCTGCCCTTCGAGTA
>JBAUHD010000418.1:0-5683 GCA_049680085.1 Acidobacteriaceae bacterium | reverse complement strand
CCCGTTCGCCACGATGTCCGCATCCGTATGCGGCTGTCCATTCAGCGGAAACCCTTCGCAATAAAATCCTTCAATCAAGCCTGAGAAGACGCTGCTCGTCTGAAAGCAGCCCTGGAACCATGCCGCCTTGATCGACCCTCCCAGCACATTGATGGCCGCGCCATTGATGTAGAACGAGGCTGTCCTGTCCGGAAGCATCGTCGGCTTGTAAGTCGCCCCGGAGACGGTAGCCGTTCCGCTCGTCGCGTTCGCCGCCGTAACCGTGTACTCGCCCGCCACCGGCGTATGGTTCGCGACGGAAGCAATCGGGTAGACCCCGTTCAACCCTGTCACATCGCTGATTCCCCCGACCGTGAAATAGTGCCCCGCCACCAGCGGCGAAATGCCGTTCGTACTCCCGTAGTCGCTGCCACCCTTCACCACATAAGTCGCTGTCGTCCCGTTGCCTGTGGCCGAGAGAAGCACCTGCGCAGTGTTCCAGGCATTGCCCGGAAAGACTCCATTCACACAGTTCGCGCCAAAGCAGTAGCCGTCCGAGGTCTCGCCGCCTGAGGCAATCTGTGTGTCCAGAAACTTCAACTCGTTGCCCACCGCGACCACCGGCCAGCGGTCCGTATCCCACTCCGTGTCAATCGCGTCCAGCCGCTCGGTGCTCCCCGCCAGAGCCAGACCCCGTCCGCCGCTGTTCGACCCGCGAATATGCAGCAGCGTGTAGCCCACCGCGTTGTCCAGCTCCACCAGCGTCGCCGTGTAGTTGTGGCCGCCCGCCGCATGAATCGTCAAGTTTTCCAGTGACCCGTTGCAACTCCACAAATTCGGCTGCGGAGGTCCCGACTTCGAATAAACGGTAAAGCCGTTCGCCGAATTATTCGTCGGCTCAATGATGGTCGCGTCCGGCCCGTCGCCAATCACGTGCATCTGGCACGGAATCCGAAGAGCCGCGCTTACTCGGTAAGTGCCGGAAGGAAAGTAAACATCCGGGTACGTCGAGCCCTGTGGATTCGCAACGGCCCAGGCAATCGCCGCCTGAATCGCGCACGTCGAATCCTTCACCCCCGCTGGATCCGCCGCATTCGAGCAGCCCGCGCCAAAATCCGGATGCCGCACATCCACCCGCGGCAGCTTCGTCATGGCATTCGGCGTATTCAGCGCCCCGCTCAGCGTTCCCCCTGCCAACGGAAGCTCCTCTGCCGCCAGCATGTCCGCATAGTGTTTCGTCGCCGCCTGGTTCGGCGACACCGGATCGCTGTTCAACTGCAGCGGCCCGTTCATCGATCCGCCCGCCAGGGGAACAAAGTTGCCCGTAACCGCCGCAATCGAGTCGTCCACGTACGACTTCGACACCGGCTGCACCGCCACCGTTGCGGGAGCCAGTTGCGCCCGCACCGCGCTGATCGTCGTCGTCCCCGTCGCCGGAACCACCCAGTACTCACGGGTCAACGTCCCGTCACTCAGGTGATAGACCACCGTGTAGTACGTCCCCGCCGGATATGCTCCGCTGTTGGACGCCAGATTCACGCTCACAAATCCATTCGCCCCGATCGCCGCCGATACGCTGCCCGCCGCCACCGCCTGGCCCGCCGCCGTCGAAAACGAAGGCCAGCTCACCAGCAGCGTTCCGCTGGCGACATTTCCATCGGCCCGGTACACCGTTCCCTGTACCGTCGTCGTCGCAAGTTGAGCGTCCGCCCGCGGTCCCAGCAGCGCTGCCGCCATCAACGTAATTCCCAACCCCGCCGCCGCAATCTTCCGCCTCATGCCCGATAGCAATTTCATCCAGCCTTTCCTCTCCCGCGTCTCTCGCAAAAAAGCAAAAGGGAAACGCTTCGCAAAGCGTCTCCCTCAAAATTTCTTCACCCTTAAGTCCAGAATACCAAGTTGAGCATAAATCAAATGCATGTTTTAGAAAATAATTATCTCTATTAATTTCATATACCTACCTCTGTTTTCCTCAGCCGCCCCTCTTGACACCAAATTTTTCACACCTGCGGAATCAGCAATTTTCTCTTCAAAAACTCCTCCGTCAGTTGATCGAGCGCCTTTCCATAACACCGCACCACCGTGCGCACGTCCAACCCGGTCTGCGCTGCCGCCTCTATGAACATGTACTCCTGAATCGCAATTTTCACCACCAGTTGCAATGCCTGCGGATCCAGCTTTTGAAGGCATTTCTCAACATCGATCGTAAAGATCACCACGTCTTCAAAATTCTTCATCCGGCAGCTCGTCGCCCGCCCTCGCAGCGTCATGTCCTCCGCCACCGAAGGCACCCGCCCCACCGCCAGCGATGCCTGAAGGTATCGACGCAGCAGCCCCTCCGTGCGTCGGCGATAGAACGCGTTCCCTCCCGCCGGCGCGGCTTGCTCGTGCTCTTGGTGCAGCGGCGGCGCGCTTGCCGTCGCCCAGACGTAGGGCAGCGTCAACGCCGCGCTCATCGTGCACCTCCCGCCGCCGCCGCAACTGTATGCGAGGCGCACTTCCGTGGCCGCCCCGGCCTGCGCTTCATTGGTCTGGAAAAGCTTCTCAGCCGGCTCTCACAGGAAGCGCAGTAAACCATCGTTCCATCCTGGGCGCGGAACCACAACCCCCCGCACCCCTCGCAAATTTTCAGACATACGCGCGAATAAACCATAATTCTCCAGGCAGACAATCACGCCCACGGCATCGTCTCAATTTTTTTCCCGTGGGATTTGGAAAGGTCCGCCGCTCGGCAAAGCCTCGCCGGCAGCGGTTCCTTCTCACTCGCGTTGATCACATCAGGTTCGCCGATCAAGGGAAACACGTTCCTTTCATCGCCTTCGGAGAATTCTTCACCCGCGGTCGCGCCTTCCCCGGCGCGCCTCAAAGTGAACTCCAGCGCAAGTCCGTGAGCAACACCCCGGAACCCGCGCCGCAAAGTTGATTCATCTCTTAGCGAAAGTGTTTCCGACTTTATTACCGCGGCCGCGGAGCGTCAATCGCTTCTCCGCGCACCGCCCGGCTTCTTCTTCCGGCTACTCTTTAGTCACACCCTGAAGGCCGGTAAATCCAGCCAGATCGCTTTGCAATCAGCAAACTTCTTAGTAGGGGTGTTTAGCTCAAAGCCACAATTCCACAGATGACTTTTTCCCAACTCCACGAGCGGCTTCGCAGTGAAATAGCTCGCCGTATTGACCGCGGCCAACTAACCGGAACTCTTCTCGCTCAGCAGACCGGCCTGCGTCCGTCCCATCTTTCCAATTTCATCCACCGCAAGCGAAGCCTCAGCCTCTCCGCGCTCGATCGCGTGCTCGCCGCACAGTCCCTCAGCATCGACGACATTCTGCCGGAAACCGCGCGCCCCGCTCTCCAGACCTCCGCGTCCCTTGTCTCCATCGTTCCGCTCGTTTCCGAGTCCGCTGCTCTCCATTCGCCCATCCCCCATCAGCGCGCCATCCTCGAACTCATCCATCTGCCCGCCGGTTCGCTCGAAAATTTGCGCCCCCGCCGCACCCTCGCCCGCCGCAACTGGCAGCGCTTCCTCGCCGTCCGCCTCGCCGCGGCGCAGGCCGCGCCCATGCATCCGGTTCTCCGCCCGGGCGCGATCGTTGTCATTGACCGGCACTACAACTCGCTCGCTCCCAATCACCCTTCCCGCCCCAACATCTACGCCGTCAACTTCCTCAACACCCTCGCCTTCCGCTACGTCAGCTACGAAGCCAACCGCGTCATCCTCCGCCCCCACACCCTCGACTCGCCCATCGATCTGCTTCGCCTCGGCGTCGAAGAATCTCCCTCCACCTGCATCGTAGGCAGAGTCTGCCTCACCATCGCCGAACTCTAGCCTCTCCGATCATGATTATTCGTATGAGTTTGAGCCCTGGCTGTTCAAATAGCTTGTCATCCCGACCGAAGCGAAGCGGCGTCGAGATCGCATCATGCAAATTGTCATCCCGACCGGAGCAAGCGCCCAACAGAAATTGTCATTCCGACCGGAGCGAAGCGAAGTGGAGGAACCTGCACTTCAGCGATCTACGCCCCACGCGCGATTCATAGTTATTGAGCGAACTTGAGCGGCGCCACGCCTGCAATCTTGCAAAAAGGAAAAAGGCGGCCCTCAAGCCGCCTCTCCTGATCGCTGTACGCTGAACCCTGGGCCCTTACTGCAGCAGTGTCCCATTCTCCGGCTCAATCTTCGCCTCTTCCGGAGGAATCACCACCGCCGCCGCCACCTTATCGTCGTCCTCAAGGTTCAGCAGCTTCACCCCCTGCGTCGACCGCCCCGCCGCGCGTACTGTCTTCGTGTCAATCCGAATAATCTTCCCATGCTGGCTGATCACCATAAGCTCCGACGACTCATCCACAAGCTGAATCTCGGACACTTTCCCATTGCGCGCCGTCGTCTTCACGTTAATCACGCCCTTGCCCCCGCGCGTTTGCAGACGATATGCATCCACATCCGTACGCTTGCCAAAGCCGTGCTCCGTGACTGACAAAATCAGGCACGCGCAATTCTCGCCGTCGCCATCCTTAAGCCGCTCCTTCGGAGTCACCGCAATCCCCACCAGGTAATCTTTCTTGCCCAGATCAATGCCCCGTACCCCATGCGCCGGACGCCCCATCGAGCGCACGTCGTTCTCGTCAAACCGGATTGCCATGCCCTCATGCGTCGCCAGAAACACAACCTGGCTCCCGTCCGTAAGCCGCACGCCAATCAGCTCATCGTCATCATCAATGCCGATCGCGATAATCCCCCGCGACATCACATTTGAGAAGTCTTTCAGCGGCGTCTTCTTCACCGTCCCCTTGCGCGTCGCAAAAAAGATGAACCGGCCCTCTTCCTCCAGGTTCCGCAGCGGCAGAATCGTCCGCACCGTCTCGCCCGGCTGCAAATTCAGCAGGCTGGCCATCGACTTGCCCTTCCCCGCCGCGCCCACATCCGGAACCTCATACACCTTCAGCCAGTACACGCGCCCCGTGTTCGTAAAGCACAGCAGGTACGCATGGGTCGAATCGATAATCAACTGCGAGACAAAATCCTCCTCGCGCGTCCTCATTCCCAGTCGGCCCTGACCGCCGCGCCGCTGCTGCCGGTACGTCGAAATCGGTGTCCGCTTCAAATATCCCGAGTGCGAAACCGTGACCGCCACCTGCTCATCGGCAATCAGGTCCTCAAGCTGCAACTCCGCCGTCTCGTCCAGAATCTCCGTCCGCCGCTCGTCGCCATAATCCTTGCGAACCTGCTCCAGTTCCTTCACAATCACCGCGCGAAGCTTCTTTTCTGAAGCCAGAATCGACTCATACTCCGCAATCCGCTCCCGAATCTCCGCCAGTTCCTTCAGCAGTTCGTCAATCGAAAGCTGCGTCAGCCGGTACAGTTGCAATTCCAGAATCGCGTCAATCTGCCGATAACTCAGAATCAGCGTCGCCGTCTGCATCGTCGCCGCGTCAATCCCGTACTTCGCCGCATCCAGCTTCACGCCGCGCAGCTCAGCACCGCGCACCGTCACCGTTTTGCCGGAGAAGAACTGGAACAAATTCTCCCGCGCGTCCGCCCGCGACGAAGACCCGCGAATAATCTTGATCACGTTGTCCAGGTGGTCCAGCGCAATCTGGTAGCCCAGCAGAATATGTTCCCGCTCCCGCGCCTTCCGCAGCAGGAACGCCGTCCGTCGCCGCACCACATCCACGCGATGGTCGATAAAGTGCCGGATCGCCACCGGAA
>JBAUHD010000417.1:0-2959 GCA_049680085.1 Acidobacteriaceae bacterium | reverse complement strand
TGCCAGTATTGCGCCATCTCCTCACTGGTCTTCTCGCTCTTGTCCGACTTCTTGAAAACGTACTTGCCTGTGTCGGCGTTGTAGAACTCGCTCGCCGCTGGGTCGAGAGCAATCGCAATTTCCTCGCCCGCCTTGTAGCCGGCCAGTTCAATCGCCTCCAGAATCACTTCAATCGCTTCCACGTTCGACTTCAGCGACGGAGCAAACCCGCCCTCATCGCCAACCGCCGTGTTGTAGCCGCGCTTCTTCAGCACGCCCTTCAGCGTGTGGAACACCTCCACGCCCCACCGCAGCGCGTCGGAAAAACGTTCCGCGCCCACCGGCATCACCATGAACTCCTGAAAGTCCACATTGTTGTCCGCGTGCGCGCCGCCGTTCAAAATATTCATCATCGGAGTCGGCAGCACCGAAGCGTTTACGCCGCCCAGGTAACGATACAGCGGCATCTTCACCGCCTTCGCCGAAGCCCGAGCCGCCGCCATCGACACAGCCAGAATCGCATTCGCGCCCAGCCGCCCCTTGTTCACCGTCCCGTCCAGCGACACCATCGTCGCGTCCAGCAGCCGCTGATTCCCCGCGTCCATGCCCTTCAGCTCCGGAGCGAGCACGCTCTCAATATTCTCCACGGCGTTCAGCACGCCCTTGCCCAGGTAGTGCGCCTTGTCGCCGTCGCGCAGTTCCACAGCCTCGTGCTCGCCGGTCGAAGCGCCGCTGGGAACCGCCGCGCGGCCCATCGCGCCGCCCTCCAGAACTACATCAGCTTCTACGGTCGGGTTTCCGCGCGAATCCAAAATCTCGCGCGCATGAATAGCAGCAATTTCCGTCATGTCACTCCTTGCAATTTCTTGTTGTAAGCGGTCCTGAATCGATCCGTATCAGGGCACGGCTTCAGCCGTGCCAAAAAGAACTGAGAATAGTTGGGGGCTTTAGCCCCTGAGCGATGCCGTCCAAAGTCGATCCATCCCCTTGGATTCCGTGCGATAAAACAGTTGACTTCCGCGACTTTTTCCAATCGTTCCATGCCGATTCTAACAAACAATTGGATTGCGCCTTGCGCCCACGCCTCCAACCGCTTCGTTCACAAAAGCACCGGCGCCCCCACCGTAACCGCCCTGATTCCCGCGCCGCCACTCTTGTTGCGCCTAAGGCGTCTAAAGGTCAGGCTTTCGCCTACCATGAAAACTGGCGCAGTTTCCCGCCGCGCCAAACGGAGCAAGTTATGAAATTCAACGGCATTCGATGCACGCTGGCCTGCCTGGGCATTGCGGTCCTCCTCGCCCCGGCTGCCCTGGCCCAACAGCAGTCCGCCGCCTCTGATCCGTATCAGGGCGTCTCGCAGCCGCCGCCCGACGACACCATCGTCACCATGCCGGATACGCCCGAGCCCGCTGCCGCCGTGAAACCCAAGCCCTCGCCGCAAATTTATGCGCCGCCGCCACCGGCAGCCGCTGTCCGGCCCACTCCCGCTTCCGATCAGCCCGTCGTCACCACCGGCCCCTCCAACGCAAATTCCCGCTGGGATAACACCGACTACGGCATCGTCACCACGCCGGTTCCCTACGGCGAAGACGATCCTCAACTCCCTTATGACACCACCGTGTTGCACGTCCGCGATGCATCCACGCCGCGCTATTCGGGCCCGGCCAATGAGCTCGCCGAAGGCACCCAGATTCGTGTCCGCCTCGATCAGGAGCTCTCCACCAGCGATACCCAGGTCGGCGCGCCGTTCCAGGGCAAGGTCGCTTTCAACGTCATTCAGAATGGCAGCATCATTATTCCCGCCGGCTCCACGCTTCGTGGCCGCGTCGTGCAGGTCAGCCAGGGACACCACTTCGGCCCCGCCGCCACGCTGCGCCTCCGGCCTGAAACCGTTCTTCTGCCCGACGGCACCGCCTACCATCTTGACGCGCAGGTCACCGGCTCCGGCGCTTCCGGAACCCGCACCGGCAGCGAAGGCGCCATCCAGCCCAGTTCGCATATCCTCAAGAAGACCGCCGAGTACGGCGTAGGCGTGGGAACCGGAGCCATGGTCGGCGCCGAACTCGCGGGCCCTCCAGGAGCGCTATTCGGATCGATTGCCGGCGCGGGAGTCATCACCACCCACCTCCTGCTCCAGCATCCTGAAGCGGCCACCATTCCCGCCGGCTCTGAGGTGACGTTCAGCCTCACCCAGCCGCTCGACCTGGTTCCAACGCGCAATTAGCCTCAGGTGAGGCAAGGGGAGCGTCTTCGGGCGCTCCCCTTTTTCTTTCCGCATCTAACCACTACAATCTCTGCGACTCACAAAGGAGCCAGCCATGCCCGTAAAACCCATTCCCGACGGATACCACTCCATCCAGCCCTACCTCATCGTCAACAACGGTGCCGCCGCCCTCGACTTCTACGCCAAAGCCTTTGGAGGCAAGGAGCGCTTCCGCATGGAAAAGGACGGCCGCATCGGTCACGCCGAAATCGAAATTGGAGACTCCTGCGTCATGCTCGCCGACGAACAGCCTGAAATGGGCTTCCGCAGCCCTGGACACCACAGCGGCTCCCCCGTCAGCCTCGTGCTTTACGTTCCCGACTGCGACGCCGTGTATAACCAGGCCCTCGCCGCCGGAGCCAAAAGTGAGCGCGAGCCCGCCGACCAGTTCTACGGCGACCGCATGGCCACCGTCCTCGACCCCTTCGGATACAAATGGCACATCGCCACCCACATCAAAGACGTTTCTCCTGAAGAAATGCAGCAGCACGCCTGAGGCGTGACCGAAAATTTTGTCATCCCGACTGAAGCGACCAAAGCCCGGGTCCTGGGCACGCGCGGTGTTCGCGTGCTGGGGTGGAATGGGAGCGTAGCGGAGAGCCCGCCCTGACCTAAAAAGCAGCCCCTCTCCGGCCCACACGCGGCCAGTCGAACCTGCGCCCCAGAATCCCCTTCACGATCAGATGATCGGTGCTCGCCGTCACGCCCACCCCGACT
>JBAUHD010000416.1:0-3085 GCA_049680085.1 Acidobacteriaceae bacterium | reverse complement strand
TGATCGCCCAGCCGACCGCCCCGCTCCCCTTGCAGAGCCAGCGCCCGCCCCACCTGCTCCGTCGAAACCAGCTTCGCCCGCACCAGCAGGTCGCCCAACTGCATCCGAACCCGAATCGCACCCTCCCTGGAAAGCGTCTCGCACAAACCGCGACCCGAAATACGCTCTCAACAAGGAACTATCGGCGCAAAGGCCAGATGGCTTCACCCGGAGAGGAAAATGTCATCACCAAAATGCGGATCACGAACCTGCCCCATGGTGTCAGCGAATGAAGGTGTCCTCCCGGACGAAGTGAGGGACCTGCTTACGGCACCAGCAACGAGGATGTCCTCCCGAACGAAGTGAGGGACCTGCGGTTCGCTACACCAAACCACCAGGCCCCTTGTTTTCAAATGGGATTTTCCTCCCCCAATTCCTACCGAACGCTGGCTCCCCGAATCTCCTCCAGAATCGCCGCCGCCGCCGCCGCCGGGTCCGCCGCCCGGGTAATCGGACGACCCACCACCAGGTAGTCGGCCCCCGCCGCCATCGCGGCTTGCGGAGTCGCCACCCGCTTCTGGTCGCCCAACGAGGACCCCGCCGGACGAATCCCCGGAATCACCAGCGTCGCATCGGGAAACTCCCTGCGCATCGCCCCGGCCTCCTCGGCGCTGCCCACAAAGCCGCGAATTCCCGCCTCCCACCCCGTGCGCGCCAGCCGAAGCACCTGCACGGCAGGGGTATCCGGAACGCCGACGGCGTGCAACTGGGTGTCATCCATGCTGGTCAGTACCGTCACGGCCAGCAGCAGAGGCGCGTCCTTCATTGCCGAAGCCGCGTCCACCGCCGCCGCCATCATCGCCGGACCGCCCCCGGCATGCAGGGTCAGCATCTCCGCCCCGGCCCTCGAGGCCGACTGAACCGCCCCCGCCACCGTCTTCGGAATATCGTGCAGCTTCAGGTCAAGAAACACGGAAAAACCCCGGCCCCGAAGCATCTCAATCATCTGGTTTCCTTCAGAAAGATAGAGTTCCAGTCCGACTTTGAACCACCGGACCCTCTCCTCCATCCGCTCCACCAGTTCCAGCGCCCGCCTCGCATCCGGCACGTCCAGCGCAACAATCAACCGTTCCCGCACGCACCTGTCCGAGCCTGTCCAGGCCATCGACACACCATCTCCTTAGAAGTTCGGAACCACCAATTCTAGCGGCAGATGCGGAAGAAGCAAAACCGGACGGGGCTCCGGCCAAAAAATCTCAGTGCCGGGGGAAGACCACCTGGGCCAGTTGGGAGCTGCTCGAGATAAGCTCCAGGCGCACCGGCGCGGTTCCCCTGCGGCTGAACCCCAGAAAACGGGCTGCGGCATACGACAGGTCCACCACCCGGTTGGTCGGAATCGGCCCGCGGTCGTTCACCCGGACCACCACCGACTTGTGATTGCGCAGATTCGTGACCTTTACCAGCGAACCCATCGGCAGGCTGCGGTGCGCGCAGGTCATCGCGTTCATGTCAAAATCCTCGCCGCTGGCCGTCGGCTGGCCCTGAAACATCTCGCCATACCACGACGCCCGCCCCATCTGGTACCAGTGGTGCTGGGGACGAGGCGGCTGCGGCCCCTGCGGAAAAATCGGCGGCTGCGGAGCCTTCGCCGACAACTCCGCCGGCTGGTTCCCGGCTACCCCAGGCAGCGTGACCAGAACCACGCCGGCAATCAGAGCCAAACGTCGGAAGCGAGTATTCTTGGAAATTGCGATAGCGCTCATAACCCTCCTCTTAAAGTCTAGGGAGCCAAAGTACCTTAAGTCAAACTAAATTCAGGATTTATTTCCAAAAATCCCTTGCGCGTCCACAGGTTTTCGTGATAGAAAGTACCTCCATTCCCGACCCGGCCAGCAGCCCTCAGGTCGCCCTCACCATCGCTGGCTTCGATCCCTCTTCCGGTGCCGGCATCACCGCCGACCTCAAAGTCTTTGCCGCCCACCGCCTTTACGGAACTGCCGCCATTACCGCCCTCACCGTCCAGTCCACCCAGGGCGTCCGCCGCGTCGAGCCCGTCTCGCCAGAAACCTTCCGCCAGACCCTCGACTGCCTCGCCCAGGATCTGACCTTCTCCGGCATCAAGATTGGGATGCTCGCAAACGAAGCCGTGGTCGCTGAGGTCAGCCAATTTCTGGCCAAATCCGGCGATCCCCCCGCCCAAATCGTCCTTGACCCCGTCCTCAACTCCACCTCCGGACACGAACTCCTGTCACCACAAGGGCTTCTCCGCCTCAAGCAGGACCTGCTTCCCCGCGTAGGCTGGCTCACCCCAAACCTCGCCGAGCTGGCCCTCCTCGCCGAAACGCCTGTCCCCAACCGGGAAGCCGTTCCCGAAGCCGCCGCCCGCCTCGCCCTCCTCTATCCCGGCCTCAACATCGTCGTCACCGGAGGCCACCTCGATCCCCCGGACGACTTCCTCCGCGTCGCCGGCAATGCCGTTCCGGTCGGCGGAGCCGAGCGCTGGTATCCCGGCCAGCGCATCCAAACGCGCGCCACCCATGGAACCGGCTGCGCCTTCTCCTCCGCGCTCCTGTCGAGGCTCATCATCGGCGACGCCCCAGCCGAAGCCGTCACCGCCGCCAAGGCATACGTCGCCGAGGCGATGCAAGCCGCCCACCCCATAGGAAAAGGCCCCGGCCCAATCCATCATCTATATAGGTTTTGAAGGAATGCGACTCAGAAGGTGGCCCACTCAAGCCCGCTTTTGGCTTGAGTGGGGAAATTCGCTCATCACACACACGATGTCATCCCTCACGAAGTGAGGGACCTGCGGTTCGCGTCGGGCGCCAAAATTGCCTGCGGACACGCTTCAGGCTCCGAGGAATTCCCCCGAATCAGCCCCCATCCTCCCCAGCGGCCAAATCCAGCCCACTCCCCGAACGCTGCGCCTCCACCTCTTCTTCCGTCACCAGAAAGCGCCGGATATACTTGAGCGGCTCCTCCTCGGTGACCATCTTGCTCAGGTGCCACTCCCAGGAGTTGCCGCGCATGGTGCGCCGCGTATAAGCCTTGCGGACGACCTTCTTCTCCTCGCCCCGCCGATTCCGCAGCGTGTACTCCTGCGTGG
>JBAUHD010000415.1:0-1612 GCA_049680085.1 Acidobacteriaceae bacterium | reverse complement strand
CGCGCGCGAATCTCCGTCGCCGCGCGAAGTCCCGGCTTCAGCAGTTCGAGCACGCGCTCCACCGCGGCCTGGCTGCGCTGGAGGGCCGCTTCAGGATTAAACGCATGGACCAGCTCCGCCCGCAGATTCCCGCCGTCCCGCACGTCCATCCGCGCAAACTGCTCCGCGCGCTCATCCAGTTCGTAAAGCTCCCACTTCGCAACCCTGGGATTCAGCCACGCCATCCGCGCGCGTACCGTCTGCGATGCCCCAGCGGGAACCACCACCCGCAGTCCTTCAAACAGCCTCCGTCCCTCGCCGTGCTCGCGGCAGTGGGCCAGCCACAGAACCCCCAGCGTCACCACGCCGTCAATGGTGCTCTGCGTCTCTTCGGAATTGACTCCAATTACGGCCCACGCCGCCGTGCCTTTCAGCAGCATTCCCCGCGCGTACGCCGGGCCAAAGCTGTGTTCCAGGTCAGCCGCCGTGCGCAGCCCCTCCAGCTTCCATTCCGGAAAAGTCGCCGCCAGCGCCCGATCCAGCAAGCGAAGATATTTGGTCCGCGATGCCTCCCGCGACGAGGGCGTTCGACGGTCGCGGTTCGCGGCGAGTTCCAGGACCTGCGACTTCGTTTGGCCAAACCGCCGCGTCTCCACCCGCAGCGAGTCCTTGCGCGCCTTCAGTCCGCAGACTGTGCGGACCATGTTCCGTTCGTCCGACCACAGATGCAGCAGGCACCGCCGCTGCTCGGTCGATATCGAGAAGTGCGCCGAGGCCATGTCGAACACGACACGGCCCTCGTCCAGCACCGTCGTCCGCGGATACTCGGCCAGAAATTCTTCCAACGCGCCGGCCAGTTCCGTGGCGGATATTTCAGCAGTCGCAAGGGGCATCGCTCTGATGATCTGCGGCGCGCTGCCCCGCGCGCAATCGAAAACCTACCAGCCTCGACTCTTTCGTAACTCCATCACGTGCGCCACATGGTGCCGCGAGTGCCATTCATAAGTCGCCGCCGCGGCCAGCAGCGTCACGCGCCCCCGCTCCGGATGCGTGTACCCGCGTTCCCAGTCCGCGCTCTTCAGCGACTTCAGCAGCGCCACCCATCGCCGGTGCAGCGGAGCCAGAATCTCCAGCGAAACCTCCACCGGAAGCGTCCGCGCGTCTTCCAGCTCCGCCCACAGCTTTTCGTTGTAAGGCGCGATCACCGGCCAGTCTTCCGTCAGCGCCAGCCTCATGCGTCCATACGCCTGCATATGGCTGTCCGCCACATGATGCACCACCTGGCGCACCGTCCATCCGCCTTCGCGATACGACGTGTCCAGTTGCTCGGCACTCAGCCCATCCACCGCCGAACGCAGGTTTTCCGGCAGCGCGGCAATCCCGGCAATGTAATGGGAACTCTGCGCCGCATCCACTGCTTCGGCGCGAGGCGGGCCGCCAATCGGATATCGGGGATCAATCGTTGAATTCGTCATACCTGAGTCATAGCACGCCCCGGTAAAACGCGCCACGTCCGCCATCCTCGCCGGACGTTCCCCTGCCCAAAATCCAAATCAGAAAATCGCCCTTCGCGGCAACCGCCCGCCGATGCGAGGTTCTGTATGGCGGCCGCTAAAAGAACAGTCCCGAGCCT
>JBAUHD010000414.1:0-9022 GCA_049680085.1 Acidobacteriaceae bacterium | reverse complement strand
TCAAGACCCACGCGAAGGATCATGCTTCGCGGCGCGGTCTGTTGATGCTGGTGAGCAAGCGCCGCCGCCTGCTTGACTATCTCAAGACGAACGACTCCGATCGGTATCGCGAAGTCATCGGCAAGCTGGGCCTGCGCAAGTAGGCCTGACGAATTTCCCTTTGTCCCTTACGCACACGCGACGGAAACTGAAGCAAGCAGGAAGCGCGCACGGCCCGAAGGCCACCGCGTTTCCGCTGCTGGATGGTTGTCGCCTGAGGAGCAGCTCGCGGTGAAGCGCGCAGCGCCCGCTCTTTTGTTCCGCTCCGGTGCGGCGTCCCCACACACGCAAAGGCGGCTTGTGTGGGCCACCCTTTCAATCGCGACCCTTCCCGTCTCTCAAAATGTCGATGCGCTCGATGAAGCCGCGCGAGAGCGAGGCGCAGTCGCCCACCCCTATTCAGAAATGAGGAATTTATGAAACAAGACATTACAGTTGAACTTGCCGGCGGCAAGCGGCTGAGCTTTGAAACCGGACGGATGGCCAAGCAGGCGTCCGGCGCGGCGCTGGTCACGCAGGGCGAGTCGGTGGTGCTGGCCACGGCGGTGGCGTCCCCCGATCCGAGAGAGGGAATCGACTTTTTCCCGCTCACGGTTGATTATCGCGAATACACCTACGCGGGCGGACGCATTCCCGGCGGATTCATCAAGCGCGAAGGGCGTCCCAGCGAGCGCGAGGTTCTTACGTGCCGCCAGATCGATCGCCCCATTCGCCCGCTGTTCCCGGAGGGCTTCCGCAATGAGACGCAGGTGATTGCGCTGGTTTTTTCCGCGGACAGGGAAAACGACCCCGATATCATCGGCATTAACGCAGCCAGCGCCGCGCTGGCGCTTTCCGATATCCCGTTTAACGGGCCGGTTGGAGCGGTGCGCGTGGGGCAGGTGAACGGCGAGTTCGTGATCAACCCGACCTACGCGGAGCGGCGCGAGAGCGCCATCAACATTACAGTTGTCGGCACCAGTGAAGGCATTGTGATGATTGAGAGCGGCGCGAAGGAAGTGGAAGAAAGCGTGATCGTGGATGCGGTTGAGTTTGGTCACGTGGAGATCAAGAAAATTGTGGCGGCGATCAACGATCTGGTCTCCCGCGCAGGGAAACAGAAGCGCGTGGTGGTTGCTCCGGAGTTCGATACGGCGTATTACGCGGCGCTGGAAGCAAAGATCGGCGCACGGCTGAAGGACGCGCTCGATACGCATACGCATCCGAAGACGGAAAGCAATGCGCTGGTGAAGCAGATCAAGGATGAGCTGGCGAAGGAGCTTCCTGAAGGCGAGGAAGCGCCCGCGGCGAAGAAGAAGCTGGCGCGCTACTATGAAAAGCTGCGTGAGCGCATCTTCCGCGAGCAGGTGACGAAGGAGCGCATCCGTCCCGACCGTCGCGCATTCGACAAGATTCGCCCCATTACCATTGAGGTTGGCGTGCTTCCGCGCACGCATGGTTCGGCGCTGTTTACGCGCGGCGAGACGCAGGCTCTGGTGACGGCGACGCTGGGCACCACCGACGATTCGCAGCGGCTGGAGACTTACGAAGGCGAGCAGCGGAAGCGGTTTATGCTGCACTACAACTTCCCGCCGTTTTCGGTGGGCGAGACGGGGCGCATGACCGGCGTGGGCCGGCGCGAGATCGGGCACGGCGCGCTGGCCGAGCGGGCTATCAGCGCGGTGCTTCCGAACGAGGAAGAATCGCCTTATGTGCCGCGCATTGTGTCGGACATTCTTGAGTCGAACGGATCGTCGTCGATGGCGACGGTGTGCGGCGCGAGTCTGGCTCTGATGGATGCGGGGATTCCCATCAAGGGAGCGGTGGCTGGAATCGCCATGGGCCTGGTGAAGGAGGGCGATGATTACGCCATCCTGACCGATATTGCCGGAGCGGAAGACCACTACGGCGATATGGACTTCAAGGTAGCCGGAACCCGCAAGGGAATTACGGCGCTGCAGATGGACATCAAGATCAGCGGCATTACCGGCCAGATCATGCGCGAAGCGATGGCGCAGGCGCTCAAGGGACGGTTGTTCCTGCTGGATACGATGGACGCGGCTCTGAGCGGAACACGCGAGGAGAAGTCGAAATATGCGCCGCAGATTCGCACGCTCCAGATTCCGGTCGATAAGATTCGCGACCTGATCGGGCCGGGCGGCAAGGTGATCCGCGGGATTATCGAAGCGACGCAGGTGAAGATCGACGTGGACGATACGGGCCGCGTGAATGTGGCTTCGAGCGATGCTGTGGGTCTTGAAAAAGCTCTCGCCATGATTAATGACCTGACGGCGGTTCCTGAAGTTGGGAAAACGTATCTGGGCAAGGTGGTTCGCATCGCGGAGTTCGGCGCGTTCGTGGAAATTTTTCCAGGAACGGACGGCTTGCTGCACGTGAGCGAGATTGCCGAGCATCGGGTAAAGGAAGTGAAGGACGAGCTGCGGGAAGGCGATCAGGTCCTGGTGAAGGTGCTGGGCGTGGAAGGCAACCGCATCAAGCTTTCGCGCAAGGCTCTGCTGAAGGAGCAGCGCCAGAAGCTGGGGCTGCCTGATCCCAATGGTCAGTCCGTTGATATCGCCGCGTCCGGCCACGGGGAAGAGCGGCCACACCGCCAGCCTCGGGCGGAGAACGTGGAACGCCAGCCGTCTTCGAATGCCAGCACGATTACGATCGAAGGCGGAGAAGACTTCGAGGAGGCGGGCGGCGTGGACGAGAACGGCGAGGAGATTAACTTCAATCGCGCGGACGGTGCGCCTGCTCCCGCAGGTGGCGAACGGCGTCCTAGTACTAATAATGGCGGAGCCGGCAATCGCCGTCGTCGCGGACGCGGACGCGGTCCGGGACGCGGACCGGGCGGCGGTTCCGGCGGCGGAAGCCGCTAAGCAAATACGGAAGCCAGAAGGCTGCGCACAACGCGCAGCCTTCGGTGTCTGCGGAAAAGGGGTTGGTCGCATCGGCGGCATCGCGCAGGGGCTAAAGCCCCGGGTGTTTGCAGCCATTTACGGCACGACTGAAGTCGTGCCCCGATACGGAACCGAGTTTTTCCGCAGCCTGTAAAGCCAGAATTCATCCTTGATGGTTTGCGGCACGACTGAAGTCGTGCCCTGATACGGAGCGGCTAAATCCGCGTTGGTTTTGCATCGCATACGGCGCAACTAAAGTCTTGCCTTCCCAAAAGCCCGAATTTTTCCGCAACCTGTAAAGCCCGCATTCACGAACTTTGGTCGGGATGGCAAGGTTTCATTGGGGTAAAGCAGAGTTGGATTGGCTCCCGTGTGTGGTAACTCTTCAGATAACAGGCTGTCCTCGAAGCGTTGTGGAGGCATCCGATTCATAGAGGAGTAGGCTAGACTGCTGAAAATGAGCGCATCCATGTATATCGTTGTAGAGGGCGAAGATCCTGGGTTCGATATCTTCGTCAATGGTCATGCGCTGGCCCGGAATGAGGATGCGCTGGAGAAGCTGGCCGCGCGTCTGGGCGTGAAGCCGATGCTGGAATTTTTTTCAGCCGACCAGAATTCGATGGCTCTGCTGCTCGAAGAGGGAGCCGGCGATCCCGAGTGGGCCAAGACTCTTCCGCCGCCGCAATGGTTTTCGCCTGACGATGGACTTGTGACGGTGAGGGCTCTGCTGGATTGTCTCAGGGATGATTCCGCGATGCTGGGAACGGAAACACGGCCCGTGGTGAATGAACTCGAGGAGTACGCGAGGGTCCTTGAGAAGACGATGCGGCGCGATCTGCGCTGGCAACTGGCGGTAAGCTGGAAATAAAGAAGTATTCAAAAAAGCGCCTTGCAGGCTCCCGATGCGCGATCATCCATTGGTTGCAGTAAGCGACGCCACTCGCACCTTCCGGTGCTGATTTTGCCTTGACAAACCTAATTTCGAGGATTAAGTTCAGGTTTCCCACGGAGCGATTTCTGCTTCGAGATGTGCGGTGAGATGCGGTCTCCTGGAAATAACGCTCCCAAGTGGGATGGGGGCGAAACTCCTCCCGCAAGAGACCCCTCGATAGAGGAGCAAGAAGCATGCGAGTTGCTTTGGATGGGGTCTTGCACCGGCGCTCTCTGAACCTGAGAGCGTGGGGTGTGATATTGGGATTTGCGGCGATGTTCTCCTCGGCGCTGATCGCGGGGGCCCAAACCTCTCCACCTCCTCTCGTTGTGACTCAGACAAACTGGCTGGCTGCGCTACCCAGCGGACGGGTGCTTACCGGCGCCAATGCCGCAGGAACGAGCTTTGCTGTCAACGCGAATGGCGAGGTGGCGATTGGGAATACCTTTGGCAACCAGGTCATGCTGTTCAATGGACAGACAGGTGCGACGGAAAAGACGTGGCCGTTCCTGAACCCCGGGGCGGTCGCCATGGATGGCCAGGGAAATCTGTATGTCGCCGCGCTGAACACAAATTGGATTGTGAAGCTGCCGTATGCCAACGGGACTTATGCCGATCTGACGAATGATCCTCAGACGACGCCGCCGCCGGCATGCACGGGCAGCGATACGCAGGAGTGCGCGTGGGGAATCAACCTGCAAGGCAATGGCGCCTTCGGCGTCTCATCGATGACGTTCGACTCGCAGGGCAACTTCTTCTACGTTACGAATAGCCGAGGCGCAGTCGCCAACCAATACAGCATTTTTGGATGCAGCGTGGCATCGGGCTGCCTCGCTACCGCAAGCGCGGGTAGTGGAACTGGAGTGGCGCTGAAGCTATTCTCGGAGCCCGCTGCGACTAATCCTTCACCCTATTGCAGCAGCACGGCGACGATGCAGATTATGCCGGGCAGCATTGCTGTTGACCCGTGGGGGAATGTGTTTTTTACGGATTCTGCGCTGGATAGTTGCGGCACCACAGACGGCAGTGTGGATCAAAGCGATTACTCCGATGTGAACGAGCTGCCGTTGATCGGTGGGAATTATGCGGCTGCGCCGGTCACACTGTTCACGTTTACCCCTACTCCGCCTCTTCCTTACAACGACCAGATTGTTGCAGTAGGGGTGGACGCAAAAGGAACGGTATATTTCTCGGCTGAGTATGACGGAGTTCTGGCTTTTGCAAATGACGGGACCGCTTTCAACGGACCGGTTCCACAGGCGGACATTTATGGGGTGTGGACCTATCAGGGATGGACGAATGGAGCGAGGGCGCTTGCGCTCGACGGCAAAGGCAATCTGTATGTGGTCACCAGCCTGGCGCCAGTGACCGGGACTACCAACATCGACACCCTCGGCCGTGTTTCGTTGAACAGCCTGCCGTTTCCCGCGTCGCCGGTTGGGACCGGAACGAATCTGACGACCCCGCAATCGGTAACAAGCGCCGTTCATGCCGCCGATAGCACGGTGGTGATGGTGAACGACGCCGATTGTTCGACTGCAAGTGTTGGATTTGCAGTGAAGCAGGATGGAAAGCCGTCCTCCGAATTCTCGGGAGGAGCGGGAACGTGCGTGAACTCGAGTTTTTTGGGGGGGCAGTCGGAGCTTCCGCTTACCCTTACGTTTACTCCCGCCAAAGTGGGTGCGCGGAGCGCGGTTCTAACCGCAATTGATATTGCGACGGGCAACAGCCAGGCGGCAACGGCGTTTGGTGTGGGGCAGGGCGGGCTGGTGGCGCTGGATTCTTCGGGCAACATGCTGGCTTATCCCGTAACCTCCAATCCGGCGGGTATCGCGGTGGATGCTGCGGGCAATTGGTTGTTTGCGGCGGACACCACGGCGAATGCGGTTGACAAAATCGCCGCCGGTTCTCCAACCTTGACTCCGATTGGTTCGGGATTCAGCGGGCCGTCGGGGGTTGCGCTTGATGCCAGTGGCAACCTGTATGTCGCGGACACGGGCAACAATCAGGTGGTTAAGATTCCGAGTGCGACGGGGACTCCGGGCACCCAGGTGACGGTGGTTCCGAGTTCGGCGCAGTTTGGCGGTGTCACACTGAATGGACCTACGGGGCTGGCTGTTGGCGCGGACGGTGTGCTGTATATCTCCGATACAGGTAACAACCGGGTGGTGACTTATAACCCCGCGAATGGAGTTACCGGCGTGCGCGCCGCGTTGCTGAATCATCCCGCGGGCATCGCTGTGGATGCCGCAGATACGCTGTATATAGCGAACGCTGGAGCGGGCAGCGGGGGCAATGTGGAGGTTTTCCCAGGCGGCGGCGGCGCGGTTACCACGCTTACGCCGAATGGAGTCACCACTCCCGCCAGCGTCGCAGTCGATGCTTCAGGCAGCGTGCTGATTTCGGATGGGCCGACAGGGGCGGTTGTGCGGGTTCCGAATGAAGGCGGGACTCTGAATTCCGGGGATGCGCAAATTGTAGCGAAAAATCCGACGTCGGGGGGCGGCCTTGCGCTGGATGCGGCGGGGAACCTATACACAACGGACGCGCTGAGCGCCGCGGTTTACGTAATGCAGCGCACCTCCGCGACTGTTCTGTTCGGCAACGTCAACGACGGAGCCACTCAGAACAGTTTCTCCCTGTCTGCGGAAAACGCGGGGAATCTGCCGCTGGCTCTCGCTTCCGGCGCGACTTCGTTTCTCACCCAGCCCACATCCGGCAATTTCACGATCACGGCGGGATTCCCGAATGACTGCGTGGCGGCGACTTCGCTGGCTTCAGGATCTGTATGCGAATTCATCGCTGTGTTTTCTCCGTCGCTGGGGACGGCGAGTGGCGATCTGACCGATACGTCGGATTTCAACTCGACTGCGGTGAATCCCACGGCTGTGATCACGCTGAAGGGAACCGCGGAGTATCAGTCGGCTCTGAACTTTACCCTTGCGATTGCGGCTCCTTCTCTGAATGTGAAAGCCGGAGGAAGCGCAGGGACGACAGTTACGGTGACGCCGCTGGGCGGGTTTAACGCGGCGGTTATGTTCAATTGCTCAGGACTGCCGGTGGGTGTGACGTGCTCGTTTTCGCCTGCGTCGGTCCCCCTTTCAGGGGGTGCGGCGGCGACGACTCAGCTCACGGTGACGGCCACCGCGACATCGGCGGCTCTGCGTCAGGATTCCAGTCCGCTGTTTCCGGGCGGGGCGGCGCTGGCGTGTGTGATGTTCTTCTGCTTTGGGCTGAGGAAGCGGCGCGGACTGCTGAGCGTGCTTCTGCTTGCGACCTGCCTGACCGGCCTGGGAATGATGACGGGCTGTGGAGTGCACGTGCCACCGAAATCCACGACGGCGACGATCACGGTGAACGGAGTGTCAGGCTCGATGCAGAACAGTGCTACCTTTACCCTGACCATACAGCCGTGAGCCGGTAGAGACCGGAGGAGTTCCTCAGACTTTCCAGCCGGAAGTTTGCCGAAAAGTCCGAGGCAACGTGCCTGATCTGCTTAGCCTGCCAGCTTGTCCATGGGCATTGCGGCTCGGAACGGCGCGTACGGATGGAGATTCATGATGAAAACGGCCAACTCCACCCGGCTGCCAATCCCTATTTTTTCAAAGACGCGGAACAGATTGTTCTTGACCGTATGCTCGCTGATGTTCAGGCTGCGGGAGATTTGACGGTTGCTTTTCCCGGCCGCCACCAGGCTTGCGATTTCAAGCTCACGCTTGGTAAGGCTTAACCCAGCGCTTGTCGGGACATGGAACGGAGCCGACTCGGAGAAAGCGTCGAGTACGAGCCTGAGTTCTTTTGACCCGACCCATACTTGCCCCTTGTGTACCGCATCGATGCACTTGATGAGGTGCTCGATGGGCTGGGCTCGGAAGAAGACGCCGCGGGCATGCGCTCGGAAAGCATCGACAATCAGGTCCAAATCCACTTCATCAAGAATCACGATGACCGAGCAGTGCGGGAGCATGCTCTGAATCACGGGCAAGGTTTTGAATCCAGCGAGCGGGCCATCTGAGAGTGCGGCGCTGACCAGCGCAATGTCCGGGCTGAATTCCTGTGCCAGACGGAGGACTTCCGGACTGCTGGTGGCGTTGGCCACGGGCGTCACCTGCCCAATGCTGCCTTCGAGACTGCGAGCCAGAAGTTCGCAGCCGAGAGGGGTGCGATCCGAGAGCAACAGGCGGGCGGGGTGCGGTCTATCAATTTCAGTAATAGGTTCCATTCGACACCTTCATTCGACACTTTGAGGACGTTCGGGCAGATAAATTCAAGTCGTTGGATGCATAAAGAAGCCACTTCGAAAGCTGCAAGGCTTGGTTCTGCAACCACTTAATCACTGCATATGCGAACTTCGGCTTCCGCAGGGGGCACGGTACGTTCAGGGGGAGACCGTTGGCGTCGACGAAGGGCGATCCGTTGCCGCCATCCCGCGGGGGCAGGGGCTGTGGAGTCAAAGGATCCGGCGTAGGAGATGGGTGTCTCAGGGAGCAAATGCGCCACATGACCCCACCTGCCGTCCGTTCCTGAGCAATTTCTCTCTCCTTGCCCAGGAATGTGATGAACTGTAGCAAATCCTGGAGGGATTGTCAAAGTGATTGATTCGAGGGAGGGTTTGGGATGCGGGAGGGGGATGGTGGAAATGAGGAAAAAAGGAGAAGGTTGACCCCTTGTTCTGCTGGAGTGTGGAGCTATGATGGCGTCACTGAAGAACTGGCGGAGCGGTCATTTTGGCGAGTCTCTGATCGGTTGCAAGACTTTTGCTGTGGTTCTAATCGTATTCGGTAAAAAGCTGAAGATGGGGAAGACCTCAGTGCGGTTGAGGATGGCGAAGCCTTGCCATAAAGGAAGCTTTTGATGGATTTGTCCAGTGGAAATCAGGTAGGAGCAATGTCGGCATGCCCTCTTCTGCCGAGTCTGGTGACGGAGAACGCTCCGCTTTGGTATGCGGTGTACACGTGGGCGCGTCATGAGAAAGCGGTGGCGCGTCACTTTGAAGAGCGGGGCGTGAGGTATTTTCTGCCTCTGTATCAGGCGATCCATCGTTGGAACAAGCGCTCGTGCCGGGTGTCGCTGCCGCTGTTTCCGGGCTATGTGTTTGTGCGGACGGGGGCGCAGGAACGGTATCGTCCGCTGCAGGTTCCAGGAGTGCTGCACTATGCGGGGATGGGTG
>JBAUHD010000413.1:0-8561 GCA_049680085.1 Acidobacteriaceae bacterium | reverse complement strand
GGATTTGCGAAGCGGGAAGGGCGATAGCAGCCTCAGACATGCGCTGGTTTCCTTAGCATGGGGAATTCGAGATAGAAGGTTGTCCCGGCGCCCATGCTGCTTTCGACATGAATCTTGCCGGCGTGTTCCTGGATGATGCCGTAGGTAACGGCAAGACCCAGGCCGGTGCCGCGCCGCTCGCCCTCTTTGGGTGCGGACTTGGTGGTGAAGAAGGGATCGTAAATGCGCTGCAAATGCTCCGGCGCAATGCCCGAGCCGGTGTCGGAAATGGCCACGCTGACGAGGCCGTTGGCCTCGGTTGCGACGCGCAGCGTGCCGCCGCCGTTCATGGCGTCCTTGGCGTTGAGGAAGAGATTGAGGAAGACCTGCTGGAGCTTGCCCGCGTTGCCAAGGATGGGCGGCAGATCGGGCAGCAGCGTGGTGTCGAGCGTGACCTGCGAGGTCTTGAACTGGTGCTCGATCAGCGTGAGAGTGTCGCGGATGATGGCGTTCAGGTCCGTCTCGCGAAATTCGCTGGTGCCGGTGCGCGAGAAGTTGAGCAGCCCATTGACGATCTCGGAGGCGCGGAAGGTCTGCTGCGTGATTTTTTCGAGCAGCGGCGAGAGGCGGTCATCGCCGCGCACCTGCTTGGTCAGCATCTGCGTATACGAGGAAATGACGGCCAGCGGCGTGTTCACCTCGTGCGCGACACCGGCGGCGAGCAGGCCGATGGAGGAAAGCTTTTCGGCTTGTGAGAGTTGCGCTTCTAACTCCGTGCGGGCGGTGATGTCGTCGATCAGAATAATGCGGCCCACCGTCTTGAAGTCGCGGGAGACCAGCGGGGCAATGGCGGCGTTGACGGTACGGATTTCTCCGGCCCGGGTCTCCAGCCGGAACTTGTAGAGGTTGTGGACGCCGGGTTCGTCCTTCACGCGGTGGTACTGCTCCATGAGCGCGGCGGGGAAGACGGCGGCGAGCGGCTGGCGGAGGGCCTCGGCGCGGGAGAGCGCGTACATGGCTTCCATCTGCGAGTTCCAGCTTTCGATGCGGTCTTCGAGATCGACGGCGAGGATGCCGACGTTGATGGACTCGACGATGTTCTCGTTGAATTCCTTCAAGCGCTCGAATTCGGCGATTTTTTCTTCGAGCCGGGTGTAGAGCCGCGCGTTCTGGAGTGCGATGCCGATGTAGCCGGCCAGCGATTCGAGCGATTCCACGTCCTCGCTGGAGAGAAAATCGCCATCGACGGTGCGGCCCAGGCCGATGACGGCGATGGTGCGGTCCTGCATGCGACAGGGCAGGTAGTAATTGAGGTCAAGCAGCGAGGCGGCGTGGCGCTCGGAGTCGGTGAGGTGCAGCGCCTGCTGCGGGTTCTCAAGAAAAATGTGGGAGCCGGCGCCGGGCTGATCAAAGTCGAAGAAGTTCAGGTCCAGCACGGTGGCGCGGTCGTAGACAGAGGTGGGCAGGCCGTGCCCGGCGGCGAAGCTGAAGCTTCCCGGCATGTTGGAGAGGAAGACGGCGACGCGTGTCACCAGCAGGGTGCGCGGCAGGCGGTCCACAATGGAGTTGAGCAGGGCGCGCAGATCGGTCTGCGAACTCAGGCCGCGCCCGAACTCGATCAGCGTCTTGCGATAGTCATAGCGCTTGCGGTCGAAGATGCGGTCCACGCGGTCCTGGAACAGGCGCTTGATGGGGTCGAAAAGCTGCGCCGTGATGATGATGGCGGCGATCAGGCCCCAGGTTCCGGCGCTGGGCAGCTTCTTGTGAACGAGCTCGGCAGCGACGGCGACCAGCCCGAAATAGAGCCCGACCAGCGTGGCCGTGGCCAGCGTGTAGCTCACGCCGCGCTTGAAGATCAGGTCGGTGTCCATCAACCGGTAGCGCACAATGGCCCAACTGAAAGTCAGCGGCAGGAACACCAGCGCGATTCCCGCAATGTTGCGAGCGGCGTCGGGAACGGCGATGTTGGTAAGAAAGGGAACCGCCGAGAGCAGCGTGAAGGGCGTGATGGCCACAATGGTTCCGCGGGTCAGCCACTTCAACTGCTGGCGGCGCAGCGGCACGCGGGTGCGGCGATAGCTGATCCAGAGGACGACGGCGGCCAGCACATAGAAGGCGGCCTCGTAGCCGGTGAGCAACTGGTCCAGCCTGTGGCGCAGCAACTCCGTTGCAGACCATTGGAAGACGGCGAAAACGTACAGGCCGACCAGGAAGGCGCCCGGAATATAGACCAGAGGCATGAGCCACCGGCGGCGGGGGCGGTTTTCGCCGGCGAAGGACAAGGCGAAATGCACGAACAGCGCGGGCTGGAGACCTTCGGCGACGATATTACACCAGAAAACCGTCTGATCGAAGACATTGAACTTACCCGTGTACCGGAACGAATACAGTACGAAAGAAGCAAGGCAGAAAAGATAAAAGTGGGTGGCGTGAGGGGCCGTCCAACGGCGGAACAGCACATACAGCCCGATGCAGAGATAGACCAGGGCGATGAGCCGGAAGCCGTCATTGAAGCTGCGGTCCTGCGCGTCGAGAATCACCGGCACGTCCAGCTTTACGCCGTCGCGCTGGATGGTGTAGTTGATGGTGTTGTAGACGCGGGTGGAGAAGATTTCGCGGGCAAGCGTGGCCCAGCGCGCCGTGGACACGCCGTCCGCGCTGAGGAGCAGGTCTCCGTTTTTGATCCCGGCGCGCTCGCCGGGGCCATTGGGATTGACACGCTGCGCTTGCAGGCCGCCCTGGGCCTCCATCCACCACACGCCGTCGGTGGGGGTCTGGAAATTGTTTTCCTGATTGAAGTTCAGGATCGCGAAAACCACCGCCGCCGCCGTAAACAAAGCGAGAAGAACGACCGTGACGCGGGTTTGGAAGGACCTTTCCATAGGCAGAGAATGGCAGCGAGGCCCACACGGGCCAACCTCTCATAAGCCATGCAACTTGACTGCCAGCTTTGGAAACGACGCGGAAGGCCTGTTTAGATGCAGTATACCCTTTGTTCCCAGTGTTCTGTGGCGGGAGGGTCGTAAGGCGTATTGGGGTATGAAACCGCTTTCCTATGATATTTCATTGATGTCTATGAAATTCCATAGCATTCGCGCGAGATTGATTCGGCGTTCGGCGAACATTCTCTAGATTTGGCCCAATTTTCGCTTTAATGAAGGCTTTCGTCCTGTTCTCTGGTCCCGTGCGTCTGGGCGTCGCGCTTATTCTCCGGGCGCGTGGCCCAAAGGATGGCGATGAGAAAGATAACGAAAAAAACGCCGATTACGAGAAAAGCCACGCGCACGCTCCTGTTTGAGCCGGTAAAGCCGACGCCAACAGCATACCGCAACAGGGGTGGAATCGGCTGGCGAAATATTGAAACCGCTATGCAAGAATGGGAACATCTCCGATGAGCATTCGCACCCTGAGCAGCCGCGAGGTCTATCGCAACGCCTGGCTTCGCCTCCGCGAAGACCAGATCGAGCGCGGCAACGGAGCCAAAGGCATCTACGGCGTGGTCGAGAAAGACGACTGCGCCATCATTCTGCCCATCGAGGGCAACAGGATTTATCTCGTAGAGCAATTCCGCTACACCATCGGGCAGCGCGCGTTGGAACTGCCGCAGGGCGGATGGGAAACTCCGGACATTGACCCTGAGGAGTTGGCCCGAGGCGAGCTGCGCGAGGAGACCGGTTTGGTGGCCTCTTCGATGACCCATCTGGGTGCGCTGTGGATCGCCTATGGTTTTACGCGCCAGAAGCAGCATGTTTTTCTGGCGACCGGGCTCACGCAGGCCGGGGCCGATCCTGATCCGGAAGAGCACGACCTGTCGCTCAGGACCGCGACCCTTGCGGAATTTGAGGCCATGCTTCTCGACGGCGTGATTCAGGATGCCTGCACGCTTGCGGCGTGGGGACTCTACAAGGTCTGGCGCGAGAAAACGGAAGCGCCGGGTTGACCGACGACGCAGCGCGTCTGTAACGTGAGTCTCATCCATGAATTCCGAAAGCACCGCGGCCCAACATCCCGCAAACCTTAAGAGGTCCCTGCGCCTCTGGGGCCTGATCGTTTACGGGCTCATCATCCTTCAGCCCACGGCGCCCATGTCCGTCTACGGCGTGATCAGCAACGTGGCGCGCGGACACGTGGTCACGACCATCCTGATTGCGATGGTGGCCATGGTATGCACGGCTGTCAGCTATGGGCGCATGGCGCGGGTGTTTCCCAGCGCCGGCTCGGCCTATACCTATGTCGGCAGAACGCTGCATCCCGGCCTCGGCTACCTGGTGGGATGGTCCATGCTGATGGACTATATGCTCAATCCGATCATCTGCGCGATCTGGTGCAGCGAGGCGGCGAGGAACTTTCTGCCGCAGATTCCTTACTTTGCCTGGGTCATTGCATTCGTCGTTCTTTTTGCGGGACTCAATTTGCGCGGGGTCCAGACCTCGGCGCGTGTGAATGCCTGGTTGGCATTTTTCCTCACGCTGGTGGTGTTCACTTTCCTGGCTTACGCGGCGCGCTACATCTTCGGCGTCATGCACCCGCATGGAAGCGACTGGACGCGGCCGTTCTATGATCCCGCCACTTTCAGCCCCGGCCTGCTTTTCCGCGGGACATCCGTGGCGGTGCTTAGTTATATCGGGTTCGACGGCATTTCCACGCTGTCGGAAGAGGTGGAAAATCCGCGCCGCAACATCATGCTGGCCACCGTGCTCACCTGCGTGATCATTGGCGTGCTCTCCGCTGTTGAGGTTTACGTGGCGCAGCTTGCGTGGCCTTATCACACGGGATTTTCCGCTTCCATGGTGGATACCGCCTACGTGCATGTGGCCGCGCGCGTGGGCGGCAAGTTCCTCTTTGTCCTGCTCAACCTCAGCCTGTTGATCGCGAACGCGGGTTCCGGAATCGCGGCCATGCAAGGCGCCGCGCGATTGCTGTATGGGATGGGCAAGGGCAACGCGCTTCCGCGCCGCTTTTTCGGCGCGGTCGATGCGAAAACCTCGATTCCGCGCAATAATGTGCTTCTGCTCGGCGCGCTCACCTTGGCCGGGGCCTTTCTTTTGAGCTATGCCGAAGGCGCGGAGTTGCTGAACTTCGGCGCATTCATCGCGTTCATGGGCGTCAACGTCGCCGCCTTCGTCTACTACCGGATTCGCAAGAAGGAGAAAGCGTCACTGCCCGGACTGGCGCCGGCGGTCGGGTTTGTGGTGAGCGCATTTATCTGGTTGAACCTTAGCCACAAGGCGCAGATCCTCGGCGTGATATGGCTGCTGGTTGGCATGACGATCTATTTTGTGCGGCGGGCGCGCCATCAGGAAATTCAGTTCGCGGAAGAGTAACGCTCGCCTTGTGCCATTAGCTCCGGTCCGCGTCGGTGTGAGGGTCGGAGCTGGTGTCGCCCGCGAGGCGCGTCCGAAGCGGCTCGGCGGCATCGGACTGTTCGTGCTCCAATACCTGGTTGCCGCCATCCGGCTGGGAAATTATGTGGATGTGCAGACCGGCGTCGGCCGCGAGCTCCTCGTCTGAGAGGGTTTCCGCTCGCGGCACATAGACCTGATCTTCTTCTGATTCGAGAGTAGGGCCGACGTGGCGTATCGCGTCCACCACCCGCGGCTGCGGTTTGCCGGCCTGCTGCCGGTCCTGTTCGTTTGACTGCGATTCGTTTTTCATGGGCGCGCCCCTTACTCTTTCGGAGAGGGACGCGCGGCGGGAAGTTGCCTGCTTCGGACCAGAGAGCTCAGGCGCTGGCTCTCTGGTACATGGCGCGCAGCGCTTCCAGAGCATGGCTGCCGTCCGAGTGCGGGATGGGAAGAATGTTGACCCAGGCGAAGGTCAGGTTGCAGAGCGCGAACCAGCTATTCACATCCCAGAAGGCAATGGCCAGGGCCAGGTTCATGGTCGCGCCCGCGATGCAGATGGAAACCTCGGGCCATCCGGCGGCCCGCTCCCGCTGGATGTACATGCCCATCCAACTGAGTCCAATTTTCTTCACCGTGACATTGTGGGCCCGGGCCAGCATGATGTGGCCCGCCTCATGACAGGCCATGCAGAGCGCCACCAGGGCGCATTTGAACAGCAGGGAAAGGAACAGGGGGAAGAGATCGGCGATCATCAGGCACGCTCCATGGAAAATGCTGAATTGGCGCTGCTGGGGTGTTGGCTCGCTTTTCAGGGCGAGTGGTTCCGTCCCGGCGTAAATGGCTCAGGTGTTGCAACAGGTTGCGAGATTCGATTTTTCGCTCCACCTTAAAGTGGATGCAGTTCTACAAATGCCGGTCGCACGGGATCATGTAACTTTCCCGGATATCGGCGAAATGCAGGGAAGGCGGGAGAGATCAGACGGGAAATTGTGAGGGGGCGTTCGGAAACGGGAATGCAGGTGCGGGGAGCGCGGACTCCTCGCATCGACATTCAAAAAATTAGATGCTTAAAAGTCGCCGAACTCTGCCTGATACCATGCAATGGTTTCGCACAGCGCGTCTTCCATGCCGTACTTCGGCAACCACTCCAGCCGCTCGCGCGCTTTGGACGAATCGAGATACTGCTCGCGAATCTCCGCGCTGACGTTGTTCTGGATCACCGGCTCAAGGTCGGCGCGGTCCATCAGCTTCAGAACCATATTGACCACATCGAGCACGGTGAAACGCAGTCCCAGGCTGAAGTTGAACGCCTCGCCGGGAATCGAATCATCTTCCGCCAGGCGCTCGCCCAGAGCCAGATAGCTGTCCGCGGCATCCTTCACGTAAAGAAAATCGCGAACAAATTGTCCGTCGCTGCGGATGACAAATGGCTCGCCGGCCAGCGTGGCCCGGATGACGCCCGGAATGGTGCGGCTGAAGTTGAGGTCGCCGCCTCCGAAGAGGTTTCCGCAGCGGGCGATGGCGGTCTTCACGCCGTAGGTCGCCGCGTACATTTGCGTCACCAGATCGGCGCAGGATTTGGAAACGTCGTATGGATAGCGGCCTTGGAGAGGGAAGGTCTCGCGATAGGGAAGGTTGAGGTTGGGGCCGTAGGCTTTGTCCGACGAGGCGACGACGACATTGGATTTGCCCGCCAGCCGGCAGGCTTCGAGCACGTTCCAGGTGCCCGCAACGTTGGCGCGCAGCGTGCCCACCGGGTCAAGCTTGGCCACCTGCACCAGCGGCTGCGCGGCCAGATGAAACACCGTGTGCGGCTGGTATTCGGCGATGGCGCGGCGCATGGTGGCCAGCGATTCCAGGTCGCCATTGACAACGGCAATGCGCTGCATGAGCCCCTCGCGCACCAGCATCGATTTCGGGGTCTGATCGCGCACCAGCCCCACTACTTCCGCCTCTTGATCCAGCAGCGCCTTCACCAGCCAACTGCCCATCAGGCCGGTGGCTCCGGTCACAAAAACAGTCTTGCTTTTCCAGTAACTTGCCAATCGAGGACTCCAGTCTAAAATCATTTGTATTAAAGCATTTTCGCGCGCAAGCAGGACAGGGGGAAATCGCGTGGCGTCCGCCGATGACATGCAGGTGGTAATTTTGTGCGGCGGCAAGGGCTCGCGGATTTATCCCTTTTCCGAATATTTCCCCAAGCCCATGATGCCCGTGAACGGACGGCCCATCCTCGTTCATCTCATGCGCATCTACGCGCGCCAGGGGTTCCGGCGATTCGTGCTCGCCGCCGGCCATCGCAAGGAGATGCTGCTCGACTATTTCGAGGGCCGCTTTCCCGAATGGGACGTGGAGATTCTCGACACCGGCGACGAGACCGACACCGCCGACCGCATCCGCGCCTGCGCCGCCCACGTCGGCGAGCGCTTCTTCGCAACCTACGGCGATGGGCTCGGAGATGTGGACCTGAAAGCGCTGCTGAAGTTTCACCAGGAGCGCGGCGGCCTGGCAACCGTCACGGCGGTTCCGCTGCGCTCGCAATATGGAACCCTGCAATTTGACGCCGATGGCCGAGTGCGCAGCTTCAGCGAAAAGCCGGTGATCCGCGACACCTGGATCAACGCCGGATTTTTCGTATTTGAGAAAGCCGGCGTGAAGGGCTGGGTGGGTTCAAATCTCGAATCGGGCGTGCTGCCGGAGCTGGCTTCTCGCGGCGCGCTCTACACGTATCAGCACCACGGCTTCTGGAAATCCATGGACACCAGCAAGGACCAGCAGGAAATGGAACGGCTGGGCGGAGACGGCACGCCGCCCTGGGTTCGATAGTCTCCTGAGTCATTGGATAAATTGTCATCCCGACCGGAGCGAAGCGGAGCGGAGGGACCTGCACTTTGTCATCCCGCCGCATGATTTGAAAACGCGACGAACTTCTAACTCACCCCGCGAGCGAGGAACCTGCCTTTCGGGCGTATTGCTATCATCGACTCCAATATCACAATCAAGGAGACAAGAAGCCATGAGCGTCATTACACGGAGAGAAGTGATTGGAGGCCTTGCGGCCGGCGCCGCGCTTGCAAGCATTCCTTCCGCGCTGGCCGAAACCGATGCCTATAAAAGAAAAGGCCGCATCAAGCAGTCGGCGTCGCGAGGCTGCTATCCCAAAATGAGCGTCGACGAACTCAGCGCCTACGGAGCCCAAATAGGATTGAAGGCCATCGACCTGCTCAATCCCGATGA
>JBAUHD010000412.1:0-4844 GCA_049680085.1 Acidobacteriaceae bacterium | reverse complement strand
TATGACCGAGCAGCCCCCCGATCTTGTCGCCGCCAAGCGTCAGGATAGCGCCGAAGCCGTCACTCAGCGGCTGACCGATGGTGAACACAACCTGAAAGACCGCGATCACGACGATTAGGAAAAACAGCGGACCCCAGATCCGGTGCAACAGAATGCCGTCGAGTTTGCGCGTCCACTCCGAGGAAAGCGGGGCCTTGTATTTTGTTCGCGTGCTGATGCCCGTGGCCCACTGCCGATAGGAGCGCGCATTGCCGACCACCGGCAGTTCCAGCCGCGTTGTCGGGTTCGACCGCAAAGCCTGGCTCTTGCTGTCGAGGAAATGCGTGATGGCGTCCAGCCCCGTTCCGCGCGTCGCGCTGATCTTGGCTACGGGTACGCCCAGCTCCTGGGCCAGCGCCAGCGTATCCGCCTCGCCTCCGCGCGTTTCCATCAGGTCGCTCATGTTCAGCAGCACCAGCGTGGGCAGGCCCAGCGCGAGCACAGGCGCGGCCAGCATCAACTGGCGGCGCAGGTGCAGCGAATCCAGAACCAGCAGAATCGCGTCGGGCGCGGGCGTACCGGGCATCGCTCCGTGGAGCACGTCGACGGCGACCCGCGCGTCTTCCGAATAGGAGTCAAGGCTGTAGATGCCGGGCAGATCGATCAGCACCAGGTCGCTGCGCCCAATGCCGCTGAGCTTGCCAAAGTGCTGCTCCACCGTCACGCCGGGATAATTGGCGACCTTCTGGCGCAGCCCGGTGAGCCGGTTGAAAAGGGTGGATTTGCCGGAGTTGGGCGGCCCCACCAGCGCGACGGTACTGATTTTCCCGGCTGTGCGCGGTGCGGAGGGCGACTCCAGAATTGCGACGCCGGTGCCGGTGGAGCAGCAGTCGTTCATTGGCCGCCGTCCGGTTGCGGAGTCACGCGAATAAACTGGGCAGTCTCGCGGCGCAGGGCAATCTCGAATCCGTCAATGGAGTAGACGGTGGGGTCCCCGGCGGGTGCGCGGCGGACGACGACGACGCGCGCCTCTGGAGCAAAGCCCATATGCATGAGGTGGTGTCCAATCTCGTCGGGCAGATCGAGCGATTCAACAACCGCTGCCGTCCCTACCCTCAGTTCGCTCAATGCGCTCAATATTTGCAGTCCGCGTGAAATTCGATGGGGGAACCTGTGCCTGTGGTTCATGATAGCGCAATGTAGGACTAAATGGCTCGGAGTTCGACGCGCGGGGCCCTGTCCGATTCCGGACAGCGGTTTTCGAGAATGAACAGGGGAGGGCTTTCCGGTCTCCGGGCGGGCGCGTGAATTGAACAACTTAGGTTTGGCGCAAAGTGGATAGCCGCGTGCATAAGCATGACCGGAATTCTCGCTGGAGAGCCATCGATATGTGGAATGATCTGAAATTTGCGCTGCGGCAGTTGCGGAAATCTCCGGGGTTTACCTTGGCGGCAGTTTTGACGCTGGCCATCGGCATTGGCGCCAACACCGCCATGTTCAGCGTGACGGACGCGATTGTGCTGCGCCCGCTTGCGATTCCGGACCTGAGCCGCGTGGTGACGGTGAGCGAGACACAGAACCGCGACACTCCGAAATGGGTGGCTCTGGGCAACTATGACGAGTGGGTACGGCAGAGCCGGTCGTTTGAGGGGCTGGCTGTCCGCACGGATGAGTATCTGAACATGACCGGGGCGGGGGACGCGGCGCGCGTACAGGCGGCGGCGATTTCCCCGAATTTTTTGGGACTGTTGCAAGTGCAACCCCTGATAGGGCGGGATTTCACTCCCGAAGACGCGCAGCCGGGGCGCGACGGAGAGGCGCTGTTGAGCTACAGCCTGTGGCAGCGGCAGTTCGGCGGCGAGGCGGACATTGCAGGGAAGAGGCTGGAGTTGGACGGCCGCGCTTACACGGTGATCGGCGTAATGCCCAGGACGCTGAGTTTTCCGTTGGCAACGGACCTGTTTTTGCCGCTTGCTCCGACGGCGGCGCAGATGCAGGACCGCAACTCGCGCGAGTATCACGTGATCGGACGGCTGCGGCGCGGAGTCTCGGTGCAGGGGGCGCAGGCGGAGATGGACCAGATTGCGGCGCGGCTGGCGAAGACGTATCCGGCGACGAACCGGGGATGGGGCGCGAAAGTTGAGCCCCTGCTGGCTCATGTCACCGGGCCGCTGACTCCGCTGTTCATGAAGGTGATTCTGGCCGCCACCGGCTTTGTGTTGTTGATTGTGTGCGCCAATGTGGCGAACCTGCAACTTGCGCGCGGATTAGGGCGGCGCAATGAAATGGCGGTGCGAACCGCGGTCGGGGCGGGGCGGCTTCGGTTGCTGCGCCAACTCTTGGCGGAGAGTCTTCTGCTGGG
Organism: Acidobacteriaceae bacterium; assembly: GCA_049680085.1. GTDB lineage: Bacteria > Acidobacteriota > Terriglobia > Terriglobales > Acidobacteriaceae > Silvibacterium. Next base: position 2,503 of record JBAUHD010000412.1, on the reverse strand, counting down.
ACTTGCGGGAGCCGCAGGCGGACTGCTGCTGGCAAAGTTCGATCTGCAAATGGTGTTGGCCATGATGCCGCCGCAAGTGGCCAGATGGGTTCCCGGCTGGAGCAACGTTTCGCTGAACGGTCGCGCGCTGGCTCTGTCCGTTGCGCTGGCGATTGCGGCGGGCGTTATCTCCGGTTTTGCTCCGGCTCTGGAAGCGCTACGGGTGAACCTGGTGGAGCAGTTGAAGGCAGGCGGGCGCACGGCCACGGGTTCAGCTGGAACGCACCGGCTGCGGAATGGGTTCGCCGTCGCGCAGATTGCGCTGGCCGTGGCGCTGGTAATCGGCGCGGCGCTAATGGCCAAAGGGATGTATGCCATGCTGCATCGCGACGATGTTCATGGGCCGAAGCAGGTGCTGACCTTCAACCTGAATCTGCCGCCGCAGCGATATGACACGCCAGCCAAGCAGGCCGCGTGGTACGCCGAGAGTCTGAGCCGCCTGCGCGCTCTGCCGGGTGTGAAGGCGGCGGCGGTGGCGACGACTTTACCGGACGGCAGCGAGGGCACATGGAATGACAGCTTCCGCATCGACAATCGGCCCGTGGTTCCGGGACATTGGCAGTCGGCGTCACGGCTCACAGTAAGCTCCGGATACTTCGGCGCTCTGCATATTCCCCTCACCGAGGGGCGGGTGTTTAGCGGCAGCGATGGCCTGAATACGACCCCCGTCGTGATGGTAAGCCAGAACTTCGCCGCGCGGTATTTTCCTGGAGCCAGCGCCCTGGGGCACAAGATACGCATGGGCGTTGACCGCAACGGGAACGAGCCGGAAGCGACGATTGTGGGCGTTGTCGGGAATGTTCAGTATTTGTGGGTGGATCGGTCGGCGGAACCGGCGATTTACTTCGACGACACGCAGCAGCCGCAGGCCGGCGCGCGATATGTGGTGGTTACGGACGATCCGATAGCGCTGGCTCCGGCGGTACGAAAAACACTGGCCGCGCTGGACCCGACGCTGCCCCTTGACATGGTGCAGACCTACTCGGAATACCTGCACGACGCGATGGTGGGGTTGATCAATGCGGTGGTGAATCTGGATATCGACGCGGCGATTGCGCTGCTGCTTGCGGCCATTGGAATTTTTGGCGTGATGGCCAACCTGGTGGGCGAGCGCCGGCGCGAAATAGGCGTGCGGCTCACGCTGGGCGCCAAACGCGAAGACGTGTTGCGGCTATTTTTGCGGAAGGCCGCCATCCTCACCGGAATCGGCCTCGCCATTGGACTGCCGATGGCTGTCGCCTTGGCGCGTCTGGCGGCGAACCTGCTGTATGGGGTCCGGGCTGGAGACTTCACGGTATTTGTAACGACTACAGTTGCAATCGCCGGAATCGCCCTGCTGGCCGCCTACGTTCCGGCCCGCCGTGCGGCGAATATTGATCCGATGGTGGCGTTGCGAAACGAGTAAAGAGAGCGGTTGTGGAGACGAAATGTGGAATGATCTGAAATTTGCGCTGCGGCAGTTGCGGAAGTCTCCGGGGTTTGCGGCGGCGGTCATCGTCACGCTGGCTCTGGGCATTGGGGTCAACGCGGCGGTGTTCAGCATGGTGGATGGATTCATGCTGCGCGGCTTGCCCTATCCGGAGCCGCAAAGCATTGCCGCTTTGATCACCCATGCGGAAGGGGTGGGGCGGAACGGGCAGTCCTTTTCCGAAGACGACGACAGCCATAACACGTCGGACTGGAGGCTGGTTTCGCAGAATGCCCCGGCGGTGACGCTGGCGGCCTGGGAGGGCATGGAGAACGGAGTCAACCTGAAGGCAAACTCGGATACAGGAGGCTCGGTTCGATTCGTCCATGCCGCGGCGGTGACGGCGCACTACTTTGAGGTGCTGGGCATTCGTCCGTATCTGGGGCGCGGATTCACGGAGGACGAGAGCCGTCCGGGCGGGCCGAAGGCGATGGTGCTGAGTTATGGGCTGTGGCAGTCGATGTTCCACGGCAACCGCGATGTGGTGGGGCGCGCCGTGGACTTGAAAGGCCAGCCTTACACCATAGTGGGCGTGCTTCCTCAGAACGCGGTCACGCCGCACAGCGCGGAGCTTTGGGATTCGCTCCAGCCGGGCGTAGGCGGCGCGTGCGACGGATACGACTGTGGAATCCTGATGCGGCTGAAGCCGGGGGCAACCTGGCAGCAGGTTCAGGCGGAGTTGAGCACGCTGCATCCTGCCGCGGGAGACGTCGGTTCGGGCGCAAAGGCATGGTTCTACGCGCAGCCGTTGCAGCAGTATCTGGGCGGCAGCATGAAGCCCAAGGTGATGGTGCTGATGCTGGCCGTGGGATTTATCTTGCTGATCGCGTGCGCGAATCTGGCGGGGTTGGCGCTGGTTCGGATATCGCGGCGGACGCAGGAGTTTGCGACGCGGCTGGCGCTGGGAGCGACGCGGCTGGACGTGCTGCGGCAGGTTTGGGCTGAGAGCCTGCTGCTGGCCATTCTGGGAGCGGGGGCCGGGCTGATGCTGGCCCA
>JBAUHD010000411.1:0-3598 GCA_049680085.1 Acidobacteriaceae bacterium | reverse complement strand
CTAACGCTTGCTCTGGCCGCGGGTGAGTCTTTTGGTTTTCTTTTTGTTGGAGCCGCGGGGCTCGGTGCGGGCGGCCTTGGGGGCGGCTTTTTTGCGCGCGGTGCGCTTTACCTTTTTGCGTTCTGCCTTGTCTTCAATCGTCTTTGTATTTGCCATTGGTTTCCTTGTCTTTGGATGTCTCGTGGAGTGCGGTATCGGCTTGCTTAGAGCCGCTCGAGCTGGGCGAATTTTTCCACCAGCTTTTTCACTCCGAACTTTGAAAATTGTACCGTAACCTTGGCGTCTTCCCCATCGCCTTCGCGGCGGAAGACGATCCCTTCTCCATATTTTGGGTGGCGGACGCGCTGGCCGCTCTTGATTCCTGAGGGGCCGGTGGGCGCGGGAAGGTCCAGTTTCGGGTGTGATTTTGTAGCGGCGGCTCCACGCGAGGAGAAGAAGCGGGCGATGTTGTCGATGGAATTTGCGGGCTTGCCGGGACTCGCGGCGCGGGCTGAGGACGCGGGCGCGCTCTGATCTTCGTCCTCGTAGCTGTAGTGGCGAGTGGAGGTTTCGCTGGCGTAGCCGTAGCGGGCGCGCTCGATGGCGGCGGGGGTGGTTCCGCCGGTGGGCTCAAGCAGGTGGGGGGGAATTTCTTCGAGGAAGCGCGAGGGCAGGCTGGCCTCGGGTATGTCGTTGCCGTAGCGGCGGCGGTAACGCGCGCGCGTGAGGGTGAGGGAATTCATGGCGCGCGTGAGGCCGACGTAGCAGAGGCGGCGCTCCTCTTCCATTTGGTTGGGGTCGTTGAGCGTGCGCGAGTGCGGGAAGAGGCCCTCTTCGAGTCCGGCGAGGACGACGACGGGAAATTCAAGACCTTTGGCTCCGTGCAGCGTCATGAGCGTGACGCGGGCATCTTCGTCGTACTGGTCGGTGTCGCTGACCAGGGCGGCGTGGTCGAGAAATTCGGAGAGGGTTTCGCCGCGCTCCTCGGCGTCCTGCGCGGCGTTGGCCAGCTCCTTCAGGTTTTCAATGCGGGAGAAGGCTTCGGGCGTGCCTTCTTCTTCGAGGGAGCGGATGTATCCGCTGCGGTCGATGAGGAATTTGATGAGTTCAGGGAGAGTGGCGGGGTCTCCGGGCTTGCGGAAGGCGGGTTTTTCTTCCGGCTCAGGTTTTGCTGGAGCGGCATGGGGGATGGCAGGTTCGTTGGTGAAGGGATTGAAGGCCGTAGCGTCGAGGGCGGCTTCGTGCGAGAGGGCGAGCGAAGGCTGGGTGACGTTGCCGAAATCGAAGCTGGTGTCGTGGGTCGTGGCTGCGCTTTCGCTTTCGGCGGCGATGTCAAAGCGGGTGTCCTCTTCTTCCGCGATGTCGGCTGCGAGCTTGTCGGCGAAATTCGGCTGGAGCAGCGCGCGGGCGTCTTCGATGATTTGCCGGAAGCCGTCGAGCGCGACGAGTGCGCGGGAGGGAAGCAGCCGTTCGTGCAGCGCACGGCGGATGGCCTTCCAGGTGCTCGATCCGGTTTCGAGGGCGAGGCGCTCCAGGGTCTCCATCGTCGTTTTGCCGATGCCGCGCGTGGGCGTGTTGATGACGCGTTGCAGGGCGATGGAGTCGTCGGGGTTCTGGACGAGCTTGAGGTAGCTGAGGAGGTCTTTGATTTCGGCGCGGTCGTAGAAGGAGAAGCCGCCGACCATGGTGTACTTGATGCCGTAGCGGCGCATGGCTTCTTCAATGAGGCGTGATTGCGAGTTGGTGCGGTAGAGGACGGCGGCGCGGGGATTCTCCTCTTCCTGACCGGCTTTGCGGAGGTATTTCTGGATGGAGTCGGCGATGAAGAGCGCTTCGTTTTCGCCATCGGGAGCTTCGTAGTAGCCGATAAGCGCGCCGCCTTCGCGTGAGGTCCAGAGAGACTTGCCTTTGCGCTGCGTGTTGCGCGAAACGACGGCTCCGGCGGCTTCGAGAATGATTTGGGTGGAGCGATAATTCTGCTCAAGCCGAATGGTTTTTACTTCGGGAAAATCCTTCTCAAATTCGAGGATGTTGCGGATGTCGGCGCCGCGCCAGGAGTAGATGCTCTGGTCCTCGTCGCCGACCACGCAAACATTTTTTGCTTCGCCGGCGAGCAGCTTCATAAGCTCGTACTGCGGGCGGTTGGTGTCCTGGTATTCGTCGATGAGGAGATAGCGATAGCGGCGGTTGTAGCGTTGGCGGACTTCGCTGGAGACTTTGAGGAGGCGCACGGCTTCGAGCAGCAGATCGTCGAAGTCGAGAGCGTTGGCCTTGCGCAGCTCTTTTCTGTACGCCTCGAAGATGTGGGCGACGCGCTCGCCGGTGGGGTCGGAGGAGCTGAGGTAATACTCCTGAGGGTCGATCATGTGGTTTTTGGCCCAGGAGATTTTTGAAAGCACCACGCGTGGGGTGAGCTGCTTGTCGTCGAGTCCCATGCGGCGCATGGCGGCCTTGACGACGGCCTGTTGGTCGGCTTCGTCGTAGATGGCGAAGCTTTTGGTGAGGCCCTCATTGTTGACGCGCAGGGCCTCGATGTCGCGGCGCAACATGCGCACGCAAAAAGAGTGGAAGGTGGCGACGAGCGGCTTGGCGAGCGTGGTGTGGCCGATGAGCTTCTCGACGCGGGTGGCCATTTCCGCGCTGGCCTTGTTGGTAAAGGTGACAGCGAGGATGGAGTCGGGCGCGACGCCGCGCTCCTGAATCAGCCAGGCAATGCGATGCGTGATGACGCGGGTTTTGCCGGAACCGGCTCCGGCGAGGATGAGGACGGGGCCGTCGGCGGCTTCGACGGCTTCGCGCTGCTGAGGATTGAGATGGGCGAGTAGAGGGTGCAATGGGGAGTCCGGTGGAACGTGCTACTTCGATTTTACCGCCGGTGATTCACTCATTTGTTCTGGGAATCGTCCGTGCGTTCCTCGTCCACTGATTTCAAGAATCTCTCCCACTTCCGGGCTCTGGCTTCAGCGACTGCGCGATTCATTTCTTCGATGGAAAGGGGTTTCTCCCGCTTTGGCAAGATTCCTTTCAATTCCTGAATGCTCGCAGTCTTCTTCATACCCGTAGAATGCGCGAACTGCCGGTAAACTTAGACGTATGGCAAAATGCGAAAAATGGATTTGCGTCTTTTGCGGATCGGCGAAAGGCGCGCGGGCGGAGTATGCGGCGGCGGCTCGGGAGATGGGTCGCGGGATTGCGGCTCGCGGGTTGGGGATGGTGTATGGCGGCGGGTCGATTGGGCTGATGGGCGTGGCCGCGGACGCGGCTTTGGCAGCGGGCGGCGAGGTCGTGGGGGTGATTCCCGACGTGATTGTGGACTGCGAAGTTGGGCACGACGGGCTGACTGAGCTGTGCGTGGTCCGCACCATGCACGAGCGCAAGGCCATGATGGCGCAGCGCGCGGATGCGTTTGTCGCGCTGCCCGGCGGCTTTGGAACCATGGACGAGTTCATGGAGATTGTGACGTGGGCGGTACTCGGAATCCACTCCAAACCGTGCGTGCTGGTGAATGTGGGCGGGTACTATGATCCGCTGCTGCGGTTTCTGGATTCGGCTGTGGATGGGGGATTTATCCGGAGTGAGAATCGCGGGTTGGTGCGGGTGGCTCGGGATTCGGCGGAGG
>JBAUHD010000410.1:0-2433 GCA_049680085.1 Acidobacteriaceae bacterium | reverse complement strand
AGCGGCTCCTCCTCGGTGACCATCTTGCTCAGGTGCCACTCCCAGGAGTTGCCGCGCATGGTGCGCCGCGTATAAGCCTTGCGGACGACCTTCTTCTCCTCGCCCCGCCGGTTCCGCAGCGTGTACTCCTGCGTGGGAACCACAAACTGAATCTTCCCGCCCGGCTTCCAGAAGTGCTGCGCAAACTCGTGCGAAAACAGCAGCGCATAGTACCGGCTCCCGCTCGACAGTATTTCAATCGCCGCCGCTGTCGAAGTCCACTCGGCGCTAATCCTGCTCTGATACCATTTGCGAAACTCGAACCCGTTGGCCCGGGCCTGCAGCACCACCAGGTGAATCAGCTCTTTCCTGGTCATCCTCGAACCTGCCATCCTGACAGACCACAATATCAGGCTGCGCCTTGCGCGTCGAAAACCGCCCGCCACCCGTCTATCGAAAAAGAGGGACAGCGCGCTGAAAAACTCGGGTTTGAAGGGGACGGCCTTCAGGCATGGTTCGCCAGACCCATAGAATAAAAATCACAGATCATGAAACCTTCCGAACGCCCTTGAAGATGACCGTCCCGCCGCGCCGCGCCACCTGCCCGTGGCTCCTTATCGCGCTGGCTGCGCTGCTCGCCATTCTGCCGCTTCGCGCCGCCGCCGCCCAAACCGTGGACACCGATCCGCTCAACCGCGATCCCCAGGTCCGCCAGGCCTTCCAGCGCTTCTACAACATGGACTACGACGGCGCGCTTGTCCGCTTCCAGCGCATCCAGGCCGCCCATCCCGGCAATCCTCTTGCCACCGACTACGTTCTCTACACCACGCTCTTCCGCGAGCTCTTTCGCCTCGACCTGCTCGACACCACCTTCTACGCCAACGACGGCTTTCTCACCGGAAAGCACACCATCGTCGAAGACACCAGGGTCCGCGACCAGATCAAAGCGCTCTCCGGAAAAGCCATCGATCAGGCCAACGCCGAGTTGGACAAAAACTCAAAAGACACAAACGCCCTCTTCGCGCGCGCCTGGGCAAACAGCCTCGAAGCCACCTATCAGGCCATGGTCGAGCGCAGCTTCACTTCCGCGCTCCGGCTCGCGCTCCGCGCCAAAAATGACGACGAGGACGTTCTCGATCTCGACCCCAATTACGTCGACGCCAAAATGGTCGTCGGCGTCTATCAGTACGTCGTGGGAGCCCTGCCCTTCGGCTTCAAGCTGCTGGTCGGCTTCGTCGGCATCCACGGCTCCAAGTCCGCCGGAATGGCTCTACTCCGCGACTCAGCCGCCCGCGGCGTCATCACCAGCGTCGAGTCGCGAACCGTGTTGGCGCTCTTTCTCCGCCGCGAAGCGCACTACCAGCGGGCTCTGGCCATCAATCAGCAACTCGAAGCCGAGTACCCGCGCAATTTCCTCTTCTGCCTCGAACACGCCAACCTCTCTAAAGACGCCGGCCAGGGAATGAAGGCCGTCGATCTCTACCGCAAGGTCATCCATGACGCCCGGCGCCCCGGCTATTTCGCCTCCGCCCGCGTCGAGTTGGCCTGGTTCGGACTGGGCGCCAGCCTGCGCGGCCAGCTTCTCTATCCGCAGGCGGCGGAAGCCTTCCAGAAAGGCGCATACCAGCCCACCACCAGCCTGGAGCTGAAGCGCCGCTGCCTCCTCGCCGCCGGAGAAATCTATGACCTGATGCACCAGCACGACCAGGCCAGCCGGCAATACCAGGCCGTCCTCGCCGCCGGCAGCAACACCACCCAGGGCGACCTGGCCCGCAAGTACCTCCGCACCCCCTACCACGAAGAATGAATTCCCCCCACCACGCACGATGCCATCCGCAGGCTGATGAAAAAGATGTGCTAAAGATGTGCTTTTGAAGGGGACGGGCTTCAGCCCGTCCGTAAATTGACCTGAATGATGCGGAGCTTTACAGGTGCCGGTTTTTGAAGGGGACGGGCTTCAGCCCGTCCGTTAAGTGGCCTGAATACCCGGGGCTTTAGCCCCTGAGGGATGTCTTTCCTCCCCCGGCTCATCCGCGACCCTCTCTCACCATGACTCACCCTACCGCCATTTTGGTCCCTCCCAATGGAACTAAAATCCACCCTCCCGCGTATCCTCCAGCAGGTATACGCTGAAAGTATCGGAGGCATGATATGGCCGGTTCCTGTAAAAACTGTGGTAACGCAATGAACGACGAAGCCCGCTTCTGTTCCACCTGCGGAACGCCGGTCGCGCCGCCCCAAGCTCCGCCGAATTCTCCCCCCCACTCCAACGCACCGCCCTATGCTTTCTCGCGCCTCGCCCGCCCGCGCGCCGGACGCATGATCGCCGGAGTCTGCCAGGGGCTCGCCAACAGCTACTCCTGGGACGTCGTCTGGGTCCGCGTCATCACCGTCCTGCTCGCCGTCTTCGGAGGAGGCGTCGGCCTCATCGCCTATCTCGTCTTCTGGGTCGTC
>JBAUHD010000409.1:0-3375 GCA_049680085.1 Acidobacteriaceae bacterium | reverse complement strand
TCTACTACCTGCGCGTCGTCGCCGCGCTCTACACCCGGCCGTCGGAGAATGCTCCCGTGCGCTCGGTTCCCCGCCCCACAGTCCCGCTGCTGTTCGCAATCCTGCTCACCGCCGCCGCAACTCTCATTCTGGGAATCGTCCCCGGCAGAATCCTCGCCAACGCAAGGGCTGCAGCGGCAACTTATCCCGCCGTCGCCAACAATTCTCCGGCTTCTCCCGCTGCCGTGCAGGAAACCGCGCGCCGTTGATCAGCGAGGTATCTCGCCGGGTTCCCGCCCACGGTTTTGCTTGCTTCCACACCCCCTGCGGACTAACCTCAAGGCTGGCGATCCTCCGCACTTTCTCTCGACAACTCTGCCTGTTATCAAAACAGGATATCCACGTCCTCAGTACTTTTAGTTGAATTAAGGACGGCTTATCCACAAGATGTTGGGGTGTGCAGGTTGACCCTGCCATTCCACGCGGCTAGAGTTTTCTCTGAACGACAATTTTGGCGCGTCCCGCTCTGCTGAGAATTCAAGGAGTGATCTCTCATGCTGAAACTGAAAAAAATCCAGATCGTGGGCTTCAAGTCGTTCTGCGACCGCACCGAAGTCGCGCTGCCCGGCCAGGGAGTGGCCATCGTCGTCGGTCCCAACGGCTGCGGCAAGTCCAACATTTTGGACGCAGTAAGTTGGGTCCTCGGCGAGCAGAGCGCCAAAACCCTGCGCGGCGGCAAAATGGAGGACGTGATCTTCGCCGGAACCCGCGACCGCAAGCCCCTGGGCATGGCCGAGGTCTCCATCACGCTCATTGATCCAGACGCTTACGCCGGCCCCCTGCTGGTCGAGCCGGAAGTCATCATCGAGGACGAAAACGCCGACTGGGACGAGGCGAAGCTCCGTGCCGAGCACGCCATCGAGGTCGACGAGATCATCGCCGATTCCCAGCCCGGCCAGGCCATTGAGGAAGAAGGCGCGCCGCCCCAGCCCGAAACCGCTGCGGCGCAGCCAGCCGAAACCGCCGGCGTTCCCGAAAACAATGTCGTCCTCAAAATCCGCCGCCGCAAATTCAACCGGACCCCGCAGCAGGGCGAAATCATCGTCACCCGCCGCCTCTTCCGTACCGGCGACAGTGAGTACCTGCTCAACGGCAAGCTCTGCCGCCTGCGCGACATTCAGGACATCTTCATGGGCACCGGGCTCGGCCCCGAGTCCTATGCCATCATCGGGCAGGAGCGTATCGGCCAGCTTCTCAGCTCCAAGCCCCACGACCGCCGCGCCATCATCGAAGAGGCCGCAGGAATCACCCGCTTCAAAACCAAAAAACGGCTTGCCGAGCTGCGCCTGGAGCAGGCCAAGCAAAACCTTGCCCGCGTCAACGACATCTTCGAGGAAGTCGCGCGGCAGATGGGTTCACTGAAGCGGCAGGCTGCCAAAGCCGAGCGTTACGGCGCGCTCCGCGACGAAATGCGCGGACGGCTGAAGGTTGTGCTCGCCAGCAAAATCGCGCAAATGGATGCGGAGCAGGCCGAAGTCGCGGCGGAGATCGCCGCGCAGACCGCGCAGATCGACGAGCACAGCGCGCATATTGAATCGCTGGACGCCGAGCACAACGCTGCCCGCTCGCGCGGCTACGAGATTGAAAGCGGTGCAAAGGAAGCGCAGACCCGTGCCAGCCAGTCCGCCGTCGAGCTGGAGCGCGCCGCCACCCGCCAGACCTCCAACCAGGAGCGCATCGCCGAACTCGAAGCCCGCGCGGCGGCGGGCGCGGCGGAACTCGAACAGGCAAAACAAAACCTCTCCGCCCTCACCGCCGAGCGCGAGTCGCAAAAATCATTTCTCGAAACAGCCGCGTCCGAGGCCGCCAGCTTCCGCGAGCAGGCCCAGTCCCGCCAGACCCAGGCCCGCGAAGCCGTCGCGGCAGTCTCAGCGGCGGAGCAGCGCGCCGAAGCCAGCCGCCGCCAGGCTATGCAGCTCCTCTCGCAGCTTGGGCAGGTCCGCAACCAGGCCGCGCAAGGCGAGGAGTCTCTTGCCGCGCTGGAGCGCGATGCCGACCGCCTCGCTACAGAAATGGCTTCCGCCAAAGCTGATCTCGAATCGCTTGGAGCGGAGCGCGGACAGGTCTCGATGACCTTTGAGTCCGTCACCGAAACGCTGAAGCGGCTGGAGAGCGAAATTGCTTCCCTGCGCGCCCAGATCACGGCCAAGCGCAATGACGAGGGCGAAGCCCGGCGGCGCGGCGACAGCCTGCGCGCCGAACGCGCCACCCTCACCGGAAGGCGCGACTCGCTCGACGCTCTCATCCGTGAGCACAGCTACTCGACCGATACCGTCCGCAAGCTCTTCCAGTCGAGCTCGCTCGGCGGCGGCCTCGCGCCCGTTGGCACGCTGGCCGACTTCCTCGAAGTCAACGGTCAGTACGAGAGCGTGGTCGATGAATTTCTCCGCGACGAGTTGAACTACATCGTTGTAAAAAGCTGGGACGCCGCCGACGAAGGTATGCGCCTGCTCAAAACCGGAGTCGATGGCCGCGCGACTTTCCTCGTCCATCCCAACGACTCTCAAGCGAAGTTTTCCTTCGCCGGAGCGGCAGACGTCCCCGGCCACGAGCAAACCAAAGGCGTCGTCCGCCTCAAGGAATGCATTCGCGTCCTCGACGGCTTCGGGCGCTCGCTCGAAGTCATTCTGCCCAAGCTGCGCGACGGCTATGTCACCGAGGATTCCGGAACCGCGCGCACGCTGGCCCTCGAAAATCCAGAGGCATTTTTCCTCGCGCCCACCGGCGAGTGCTTCCACAACGTCACCGTGACCGGCGGCAAGCCGCGCGCCGAAGGTCCACTGGCGCTCAAGCGCGAGCTGCGCGAGACGCAGAAAAAACTGGACAGCGTGGAGCGCGAACTCGGTCAGGCCGAAATCGCCGCAGCCACGCTCGCAAAAGATCTGGCCTCTCTTACGCGCCTCCTCGATGGAAAAAGCGAAGAGTTGCGCGCCGCCGAGCGCGAAAGCGCGAACCAGTCCGCGGCCCTGCGGCAAATGGATTCCGAAGTCCAGCGTCTCGACCGCCGCCTCCAGGACTGGACGCTGCAAAGCGAGCGCAACAAGGACGCCCGCGCGGCGAAGCAGGCGCTCATCGAGCAGAAGCGCGAAGAGGCGCAGCGCATCGAGTCGCAGCACCAGCAGGCCGAGTCCGGGCTCGACGAATTGCAGCGCGCCGTTGACGGCCTGCGCCAGGCCCGCGAGGAAGCCCAGCAGCAGGCCGCGCAGGTTTCGGCGGAGTTGGCCGGACTCGAAGAGCGGCGGCGCGGGGCGGAGTCGTCCTTCGCGCGCATTGACCGCATGTTCGCCGAGTTGACGCAGCGCGTCGCGCAGATTGAGCAGCAGCTTGCCGCCGCCG
>JBAUHD010000408.1:0-2112 GCA_049680085.1 Acidobacteriaceae bacterium | reverse complement strand
CGATGTCGGTCAACTGCTTCGGCTGGAAACCCTTCGCCACCACCTTCACGGTGTAAGACGACGGCAGCAGCGCCGGAAACGAGTAGAACCCGACGGAGTTGGTTTCCGCCACGCGCGTATCGTGCGTCGCCTGGTTGATCAGCGTCACCTGCGCCGAGGGGATCACTCCTCCGGAGGAATCCTCGACCGTACCTGACAGTTGCGCTGTCGTCTGGGCGCGCAGTGCGGGACTATAGAACAATCCCACAACTGTGAGTGTGATCAGGATCGCCCTTCCCGCCGTCTTCAATCTGCGGAATCGCGCCGCGGTGAACATCGGGTCTGGCTTCCGGAATGGAAAGCTTTTGTTCATCTTGCCTCCTATAATTGGTCAGATTGCGTATCGCCGTGAGAAAAGCGATTTATTACAAGACATTACGCATATGATTTAGATATGCGTCGCGAACTATATAGATTGTAAAACAGGCTTGTCAAGCCTGAAAATTCCGGCGTGCCGGCGGCCGCGCGCCGCTCCGCTCACGAGGAATACGTTCACCAGAAAACTACTGAAAATGTTCGATTTACTCCGCCTCGCCCAGGTCAGGGGCGCGGAGCCGCCGCGCCTGTCTCCGGATTCCGCGGCGGATTCTCCGCCGCTCCGGGATTCCGTCCGCTCGCAGCGGCCAACTCAGATCGAGCCTCCGCATTGTCCGGCTCCAGCCGGACCGCCGTTGCCAGCTCGGCAACTGCTTTCTTCCCATCTCCCGTTTGCAGCTCCAGTTTGCCGAGCCCCAAATGCGCCTCCGCGTCTTTCGGATTCAGACGGATCGCCGCCTCGAATTCCTGCGCCGCTTTCTCCCGGTCCGCCGCGCCACCTTCGGCGTAGGCCTCGCCCAGCGAGCGGTGAACGTCCGGAATCGAAGGGTTCTTCTTCTCCATCTCCAGCAGCCGCGCCATTCCCGTCGCGCGCTGCCCGGTCTTCACCAGGGACGCCGCATAGACATACTCAACCTGAGGCACAGCATCCACGCGCGACAGAATCGGCGTCAGCGTCTTCACCACCCCGCCGTAGTCCCTGGTCATAAACAGGCTGATGGCCAGCGGCGGCCGTATGTTCGCGTCCTCAGGATGCGCCGCCAGATACCGGCTCAGCGGCGTCACCGCGTCCTCGAAGCGCGACCCGAGGAACGCCGCGCGGCCCCAGTTGTAATCGAGGCCCGGCAGCTTTGGGTTCCACTCCGCCGCGCGCTGAAAGCAGTTCACCGCCTCCGCATAATTCTTGCCGCTTGCCGCAATCGCGCCCAGGTTGTTGTAGCTATCGGCCAGCGGGGCCGCGACCTGCTTCTCGAAATCCGCCACCGCGCCCGCGTCCTTCGCCTCGCCCGGCGATTCCGGGTGCTCCGCCGCCGCGATTCCGGCTCCGCCCATGCCGTTTTTCGCGGGCGCATTCCCGCTGAAGCGCCCCTTGTCTCCGGCCAGAGTCCGGGCCATCATTTTTTGAACAATCCGCATTTGCTCCTGCGCCTCGGCCTCGTGCCCATCCTTGATCAGCAGCCGCCCCAGCAGGTAATGCGCCTTCTGAATCTGGTAGCGGTTCCGCGAAACATCTGTCGTTCGCGCAATCGCCTCCCGCAGCGCGCTCTCGGCCTGCGTCGCCTGTCGCGTCTCGTAATACATCTGGCCCAGATACAAATAGGCGTCGGGATTGGACGGGTTCAGCGCAATCGCCTTTGTCAGATATTTCTTCGCGTCGTCATACCGGTGCTGAATCACCGCGATATGTCCCAGCGCCGCGTAGGTCAGGAAATCCTTCGGAGAAACCCGAAGCTCTTTTTCCAGTTCCACCCGCGCCTTCTCCACGCCTGAGGTTTCCCCGCTGGCCAGGTACGCCGCGGCCAGCGAATAATGCGCCTCCGGCAGGTGGTCGTTTTCCCCAATCGCTTTTTTGAACTCGGCCACGGCCTTTCCGGGAAAATCCGAGCCCGCATAAGCCCGCCCAAATTCCATGTGGATGACAGCCTTGTCTCCAAACGACGACTCCATTTCAGAAAAAATCCGCTCGGCGCATTTGCCGTCATCCATGTCCAGGCAGGCCACTGCCAGCGCGTATCCGTCCTCGAAGTCCGGGTCGAG
>JBAUHD010000407.1:0-4342 GCA_049680085.1 Acidobacteriaceae bacterium | reverse complement strand
GGCTCCATCTGGGGCAAAGCCGCGTGGGGCATCTGGTGGACGTGGGACGCTCGCCTGACCACCACGCTGGTGCTGTGGCTGATCTACGTCGCGTACCTGCTGGTGCGGCGGTTCATCGCCGGACAGGAGATGCGCGTCATGGCCGCCGTCATCGCCATCTTCGGATTCGCCGACATTCCCATCGTCTATATGTCCACGCGCTGGTGGCGCACCCAGCACCCCTCGCCCGTCTTCTTTGGAGGCCCCAACACCGGCCTCGACCCCAGCATGATGCCCGCCCTCTGGTGGAACATGGCCGGATGGATCGCCTGGGGCGTCATGGTCGTCGCCATCCGCTACTCGGCGGAGCGGCGGCATCAGGCAACCGAGCAGCAGGCGGCCACCGCCGCACTGGAGGCCGCATGATGGTTCCCGGCACAGACCCCATGTTCCACCGCCACCTCGTCGCCGCCTACGCCGCCGTCTGGATCATCCAGCTTGGCTACCTGGCCTACGTCGGGCGCAAGTGGTTCGCCGAGCGGCGCGCGGGAAAGCAGGGCTCAGGGAGTAGGGCTCAGGGCTCAGAATCCTGAAAGATACGGCTTTATAGGCTGCGGAAAACTCAGGTTTGGGTGGCGGGTCAGTTTGAATCGATTCGTATCAGGGCACGGCTTCACAGCTTGCTAAAAAAGTCGGGCTTCATATCAGGGGACGGCTTCAGCCGTCCCGTAAAATATCCAGAATGAATGCGGGCTTCAGCCCCTGTGCGATGCTGGCGGAACGCATTGGCCTTTTTCAGCAGGCTCTTTAGCCGTGCCATGAAGCCGCTGAAATCAGCGGAGCTTTACATCTTGCTGAAATCAGGTTTGAATCGGTTTTTGAAGGGGACGGGCTGAAGCCCGTCCGTTAAGTGACTCAAAATAAGCGGGGCTTTAGCCCCTGAGAAAATCATTTAGGGTTTGTCGGAAGCCCATATAATCCGCCCGCTTAAAAACTGTCAACCCCTACAGAAGCCAAACCACTATATATGAATAACTTCCAAATGCATTTCAATTCTTCCAACCTGCTAAAATAAAAGAATAGGGAAAAATTCAAGAATCTGAAGGCGCGCAGCCCACAAGCCGCGCCTTTCTTCTTGTTGCCAACTTGCTTCAGAATCGGGAGGCCAAAAACTCGCTTTCAGCTAACTCCTTTGTTTACAGGATCATGCCCCTAAGTCCTTTGTTTGCAGGATCAAAAAATATAAGCCCTTTGTTTTCAGGATCAATTTAACGATTTTCAGCAAAAAATGGCCCGTTTCCGCCCCCTCATTCCATTCTGAGAGCCTGCATGGGTTCGACGGAGGCCGCGCGGCGGGCTGGGATCCAGGCTGTTACGAAACTTCCAATCAGCCAAATTCTTTAACGTCTAGATGACTACTGACGAGGCGCCCCGGCCTAGGGACACTACCGGCGTCAATGGGTGGGTCCGCGGAAGTGTGCTCCTTGACTCTCCGCAGAACCAACATTGACCGAAAACAAACCCAATGGATAAATCGAGGCCAACATGTGGGAGACTAGCTGGCATCGAATGATTTCAGGATCGGCTCCACCAGAACCCAGGCAATTCGGCTTGGTGGAGGAAGAGAATGCGTCCAAATCAGAGCCGGGGCGTGGCCACCTATCTGCTTTTCACTTTCGCCCTCAGTTCGGTTTTCTACTTCCTCATCGCCAAGTCTGGCCAAGTGGGCGGGGGCTGGGGCGCATACATTGGCTGTCTGATGTGGTGCCCAGGTGTCGCGGCGCTGCTGAGTTGCAAATACCTTGGCCGCGACCTGTCAACTCTTGGCTGGAAGTGGGGCAAAACGCGTTACGAGATCGCCTGCTACCTGATCCCTCTATGCTATGCAACGGCGATCTACGCGCTTGTCTGGCTGACTGGACTTGGTGGGTTTTACAACAGGCAGTTTTACGACCGTCTTTCCAGCCAATTTGGGCTTGGACCGATGAAGCCCTGGGCAAACCTTGCCCTATACTTCGTCTTTACTGCGACGATCACGGTCGTTCGGGATTGCGCTACTGTACTTGGGGAGGAAATAGGCTGGCGAGGATTTCTTGTACCGGAGCTTGCCAAACGCCACAGCTTTGCTGCGACTGCCATCATTTCGGGACTCATCTGGGCCGTGTGGCACTATCCGATTTTTCTTTTGGCGGATGGCTACAGCGGCGGCACGCCGGTTTGGTACTACTTGCCACTGTTTACGTTATTGTTGCCGGCGATTAGCTTTTTATGGGCCTGGATGAGGCTCAAGTCGGGGAGCATCTGGCCTGGCGTCGTTCTGCATGCGGCTCACAATACATTCTTCCAGCAGTTTTTTGATCCGCTGACGATAGACAAGAGCAAGACAAGATATATAGCAGGTGAATTTGGCGTTGGGCTTCTGGTTATCTCAATCCTGATGGCTTTCTATTTTTGGAAGCGCCGAAATGAATTGGCCCCGGCTGTAGGGGCCGTAACGGAAAGTAGCCAGCGGGTGCAAAGAACCTGATCGTCGCATGAACTCAGGCTCTTCCTCCGTTAGAACGAGTGTGAGTTACGGCGCTAGATCAACATCTTGAACCTGTATACGTGATTTGCACTCACCGAGAGTCACCTTCCGCCGAATAGTATCTGGTCATCCGGAAGGTGCACACAAAGCACTGCGGCGGAATTCGTTGCGTTTCCAACGGTGATCAATGAGACGATGTCTTCGGAAGCGTGAGGACATCGTCGTTTATGGCATACATCCAAGGTGAAGGGCGCAGTCAGGGCTCACTGTTTCCGGTCGTTCTAGATGTCCGGACGTTGTAGGCCGGAAGTGCAGTCTGTCGGACCAACATGTAGCCAGCCTCAGGTTCAGGATGTTGCTTTAACCTGTCTATGGCCGCTTGTACGGCGGCCGGGTCGATATTTGCTTGTTGCTCTCCATCCGCTCGCAAAGGACGTGCTCAACGCCTCCGGCTTGTCCAGCGGAATATTTGGGTTCATCTCCCGCACCACGCGCCGAGCCTCCGGCAGCAGCGCCATCGGATTCCCCGCCGTCCGCACGTTTCGACGGCACTCAGCCTCCAAGCGTCCCGCGGCGGAGCGCGTGTCCGGAAATGAGAAGGGGTGTTCGATTTTGGACAGTGGCGAGGGTTTAGGGCAGAACCGGTATTGGTGTACCCCCGAAAAAAATGCAGATCCCTCCGCTACGTTCGCTTCGCGAACTTCGGTCGGGATGACAAATCTTCATTTGGGCACAACAAAGCGGGATTTGCTCTATCCGGCGGATTTGGTTGCGCGCTTTTTGCCGATGACCGGCGCGGCGGCGACCACGGGGCGGGGGCGTCCGGTGGCGATTTCGAGAAACATTTGCGCGGCGCGGGTCAGAGTTTTGTCCTTGCGGTAGACGAGGGCCAGTTCCCTGTTGAGCCGGACGCCTTCGACGTCGATGATCTTCAGCGCGCCGGTTTTTGTATCTTCGAGCACGTTGCTGCGGGGCAGGAAGCCGATGCCGAGCCCGGCGGCGATGAGCCGCTTGAGCAGTTCGCTGGACTCGACCTCCATGGCGACGCGGGGCTCGGCGTCATTGGTTCGGAAGAGTTCTTCGATAAGCTCGCGCTGACGGCCCTGTTTGGGCAGGAGCATGGCGTGAGGCAGAATGTGTTCGAACTTCACGGCGGCGCGGACGGTCAGCGGATGGCTGGCTGGCGCGACCAGCACGATTTCGTCGCGATGCACGATGTCCACGGTGAGACGCGCGTCGCGGACGGGCAACGAGACGACTCCGAAATCAACGTCGCGGCTCAGTACGGACTCGATAGTCTTGACGCGGTCGGCGCGTTCAATGCTGAGTCCCACGCGCGTGTACTGGCGCTTGAACTGCGCAAAGACGGCGGGGAGGACGTAGAGGCTGGTGGCCTCGTTGGCGCTGACGGAGATTTCTCCGCGCGGGGTGCGATGCAGCTCGCCGACGGCGACGACGATGTGGCTGTGGCATTGCAGGCAGTGTTCGGCGAAAGGCTCAAACAGTTTGCCCGCCGCAGTGAAGGTGACCTTGCCTCCGTCGCGGTCATAGAGGCGCGCGCCTACTTCGTTCTCCATGGTGCGAATCTGGGCGGAGATGGCGGGTTGCGTGACGTTGAGCTTTTCCGCCGCGCGCGAAAAGCTGCGCAGACGGCTGACTTCCATAAAGGTTCGGAGCTGCTCAAAGTCCATGGCGGTCCGCCTGCTTCTGAAGGGATGCCTTCATTCTATGCGCAGGGGCGGGCGCGGCTATGATGAAATCAGCCGCAATGCTTACCGCTTTGTCTCCAGATTTGGTCAATACGCTCGCGCAGGGAGCGGGATTCGCGCTGGCGGG
>JBAUHD010000406.1:0-1925 GCA_049680085.1 Acidobacteriaceae bacterium | reverse complement strand
TGAACAACATCGTTCTGCGCGCCATGGTGAAGTCACCCGAAGGACGCTTCCAGACTGCTGAAGATTTTCGCGCCGCCCTGCGCAGCCTGAAGGAGCCCGCTGGGGCACCCGCAGCCAAGGCTCCGTTGCCGTTTCCCGCGGCAGATCCAATCCCGGCGCCAGGCTCCAGCCGGCCCGCAAAAGGTCATCGCGGACTCTGGATCGGACTGGGAGCCGCCGCCGCCATCATCGCCATGATTCTCGCCGCCACCTTCCTGCCGCGCATGTTCTCTACCCGCGCGGATCAGAAATCCGCTGCCGTTACAACGAATGCGCCCGCCCAGCCGTCTTCGTCCAATGCGAGCGCGGCTCAACCCGCGCAACCGGAGTCGACCAATCCGCTAGCCACCACCGCGCCGGATGACATGGCTGGTTCCGCCTCGACCACAGCCTCCGTTTCGGCTGCGGCAAGCGCGCGCCCGCAGCCCGTCTATGCCGCCCCGGCAGCATCTCAGCCCGCCCATCCGCGCGTTGATTCTGCCCGTCCATCGGCGCAAACCGCTTCCGCCGCCCCGCCGCCGCCCGCCGGCCCCTCGCCAAAGGAAATCGCGCAGGCGCGTGAGCGCATGATCCAGCTCGGGTCGCAGGCCGAAGCCGCCCGCGACGGCGTTCAGCAAATACGCAGTCAGCAGCAGGCCCAGGGCCTCGATCTGCGCGGCGATATTCTCGCTTCCATGAACCGCATGAACGCTTATCTCAACGATGCCAACCGGGCGCTCGAACAAAACGATCTCCAGATCGCGAACGACAACATGGGCCGCGCGGAAAAAGAACTGACAACCCTCAACACATTCCTAGGCCGCTAGGAGGCCCCTTATGCGCAAAATTCTCTCCTCTCTTGTTTCTCTCTGCTTCCTTGCCGCGCCGCTGCTGGCGCAACAAGCGCCGGTCCGGCACCGCGTCGCGGTTCTCGACTTTGGCTATGCCACCGTAATGTCGAGTTCCCAGGCCGTCTTCGGAACCAACGTCGATATCGGCAAGGGTATTTCCGACATGCTCATCGACAAGCTGCTCAACGACGGCACCTACCGCGTCATCGAGCGCAACGCCATCAATAAGGTCATCAGCGAGCAGAACTTCTCCAACAGCAATCGCGTCGATCCCTCCACCGCCGCCAAAATCGGGCACATCCTCGGCGTTGATGCAGTCATCACCGGCGACATCACCCAGTTCGGCCGCGATGATGAAAACAAGAACTACGGCGGCGCCGCCGTGGGGAAATGGTCTCACGGCGCGCTCGGCGGCTTCGGCAGCCATAAAGCCAAAGCCGTCGTCGCCGTCACCGTGCGCATGGTCGACGCCAGCACCGGCGAAATTCTGGCCTCCGTCACCGGCAAGGGCGAGTCGCAGCGCAGCGGAACCAGCCTGCTCGGAGCGGGATGGGGCGGCGGCAACGCCGCTGGCGGCGGCGCCAGCATGACCAGCAGCAATTTCGCGCAGACTATTATCGGCGAGGCTACCACCGCGGCCGTCGCTCAGGTCGCGCAGGGGCTCAGCGCCGACAGCGACAAACTGCCCACGGCCGCACCGCCGCCGGCCGTCGCAGTCTCCGGCCTGATCGCCGACGCATCCACATCCGACATCATCATCGACGTGGGCACCAGCTCCGGCCTCAAGGTCGGCGATAAGCTCTCCGTCCTGCGCGTCATTCGCGTCATCAAGGATCCCCGGACCGGCAAACCGCTGCGCTCCATGACCAGCCCCATCGGCGAGCTCACGATCACCAGTGCGGACGCCGCATCGGCGGTAGGCAGCTTCGCCGGAACAGGCACGCCCAAAATCGGAGACACCGTAAAGACGCCGTAACCGGCGCGCCTTACGGCGTCTGGCCAGCCTGCGTCGTCGCGGGCTGGTCGTCTTCGATGGGCGGCATTCCCATGGTCCGT
>JBAUHD010000405.1:0-5132 GCA_049680085.1 Acidobacteriaceae bacterium | reverse complement strand
TAAGGACGCCGTTCCAACAGCCGAACCCCGTAGCCGCTGTCGGACAGCGCGCAGGCCGCAGCCAGCCCCGCGACGCCTCCTCCCACGACTGTGACGGAGCGCGGCATCAGATCCTCACGCCCGCGCGGGTCAATAGCAAACGCCCCAGCTCACGCAGCAGAATAGAAAATTTAGTGAGGGTGGGAACCGCCGCGCGCCGCGCGAAAACCTCGAATCCGCCGCGCTCGATCTGCCGCAGCAGGCGATGATAAATGGTGATCAGCACCCGGAGTGCCGGACGCGAATCCGCATCAATGAGCGGCAGCAAGGCGTAGCCGGCCTCATAATAATGCTCCGCGCGCGCCGCAATGGACTCGATCAGCTCGCGCTGGTTTGGAGACAGTTTCGCCGGAAGCGCGGCCAGGTCCTCAATCGAAACGCCGTGCCGCCGCATCTCGTCGAGCGGGAGATAGACGCGCTTCCGCTCCACATCTTCGCGCACGTCACGCAGAATGTTGGTCAACTGAAATGCGATGCCCGTTTCTTCCGCCAGCTTTTCGGCGCGCGGATCGGTATACCCAAAGATGCGAATGCACACCAGCCCCACGACCGACGCCACAAGATAGCAGTACCGGTACAGATCGTCGAATGTAGCGTAGCAGTCGTAGTGGCCGGGCGAGCCTGCATGCCGCAGGTCCATCGTGGTGCCTTCGACCAGTTGATCCAGAAGCTTGCCGGGAATCCTGAATCGGGCCTGCGCATCGGACAGCGCCAGAAACACTGGATTCTTCGTGGCCTCGCCCTGCGAAGCCAGGTGCCACTCATCGAGCCACACCCGCATTTTGATGCGCCGCTCGTCAAGCGACAGCGTCTCATCATCGGAAATGTCGTCGGCGTGGCGCATGAACGCATAGACTGCGCAGATGGCATCGCGCTTGTGTCGAGGCAGCGCCACAAAGGCGTAATAAAAATTCTTCGCCTCCCGCCGGGCGATTTCTCTGCACCTCTGGTAGGCTTCGGCAACGGTCACGCGGCGGAACTCTGCGGGGCGCGGGCAAGGCCACGGCCCAGAAATCTTGAGGTGAGCGCGCGAACCAGCAGCGCCGCCTTGCGGCATTTTGAAATGGCCGGACGCGCGCGCAGAACGTCGTAACCCTGCGCCTCAATCGCGTTCAGAATCTCCAGCCCTCCCCGCGAAAATAAATCCAGATCAACCGCCAGCTCGCGGTCCACCTTGCCGATCAGCGGAAGCCCCTTCCGCATCGTGTCGCGCGCAACCTCCACTTCATGGCGCATCAACTCGCGAAACTGCGGCGTGAAGCGACTTTCGGCGATCGTCGCCTCGTCCACGCCAAAGCGCCCCATGTCCTCCCGCGGGAAATAAATCCGGTCGCGCGCGTAATCGCTGCGAACGTCCTGCCAGAAATTCGCAAGCTGCAGCGCCGTGCAGGTCGCATCCGATAGCCGGAACCGCTCCTCGTCGCGGTACCCGCACACGTACAACACAAGCCGGCCCACCGGGTTCGCCGAATAATGGCAGTAATCGAGCACGTCCCGCATGGTCTCCATGCGCACGGCGCGCTGGTCTCGCCGGAACGCCACCAGTAAATCCGCAAACGGCTGCTTCGGAATGTCGCACGCGCCAATCGTCTCCGCCAGCGCGACAAATACAGGATGCCGCGTCTTCCCGCGATAGCAGGCGTCCAGTTCCTCGCCCCATAAATTCAGCAGAGCCAGCGACTGTTCGCAGTCCCCTGTTTCATCACCCAGATCGTCCGACACGCGGCAATAGGCATAGATCGCGTGAAAGTGCGGCCGCAGCCGCTTGGGCAGGAACCACGAGGCAACATGGAAATTCTCGTAATGCGTCTCGGTCAGACGCTGGCACCACGCCCGCGCTTCAGCCAGCGTGGGAGCCGTCACCGGCATTCGATACTCAGGCGGCAACGCGGCCCAGCCCTGTTCAACAAGTTGTGCCGTGTTCGCCGTCATGGTCGCCTCAGGGGATAATTGCCGTCTTGATGTCAGCCGACCCCTGCATCAGGTTATGGAAAACGCTGTTCAGGTCCGCGAGCCGGGCGCGCCCCGTAATGTACTCGCGGCACTCGAACTTGCCGCTTTGAATCAGGTCAAAGGCCCGGCGAACGGTGGCCGGAGTGTGATGAAAGCTGGCCTTCAGCGTGATGTCGTTATAGTGCAGCCGGTTGGTGTCAAACTCAACCTTCGTTCCAGAAGGCGGACCGCCAAAAAAATTCACCACGCCGCCCTTGCGAACCACAGCCACCGCCCACTGCCAGGTAAGCGGAGTCGCCACCGCCTCCACCGCAATGTCCACACCGCGATTATTCGGAGTCAGCGCGCGAACGGCGGCGACAGGATCATCCACCGCGGTCGTCTGAACCACTTGCTCCGCGCCAAAGACGCGCGCCGCCGCAATCTGCTCATCGTGCTTCACCACCGCGATCACATGCAGACCCGCGATTTGCGCGGCGTGCATGAACATCAGCCCGATAGGTCCAGCGCCAATCACAACGATGGTGTCGCCCACGCGCGGCGCGGTCTCCTCAAGTCCGCGCAGCACGCATGCGAGCGGTTCGGTGAGCGCGGCGTGCTCATAGGGAAGCTCATCCGGCAGCAGCAGCGTATTCTTCTCCACAATGCGCGCCGGAATGCGAATGTATTCCGCATACGCACCGTTGTTGAAGAGCAGATCGTCGCACAGGTTCTGCTGCCCATGCCGGCAGAAGTAACATTCGTCACAGGGGGCCGAGTTAAGCGCCACCACGCGGTCGCCCTGCTTAAACCAGGTCACGCCCGCGCCAATCTCGTGGATTGCCCCGGCAAGCTCATGCCCAAACGAGATGGGCAGCGTCAGCATCTTGGCATGATAGCCGCGCCGGTAGACTTTGAGGTCGGTGCCGCAGGTGAGCGCCGCGTGGACGCGCACGACGATCTCGCCCGCCCCGGCCACCGGCACCGGGAGCCGCTCGATTCTCACATCCTCTTTGCCGTAAAGAACCGCGGCTGACATTAGCTGGGCCATCGCTTCTATTTTCTCAGACTTGTCTCAATTCCGGTTCACTTCCGGCGCGATGAAAATTTTCATCGAACCCGGCCCCGGATTCGAGGCCACGTGAATCGCCTCCACCGCGTCCTCCAGCGAATACCGGTGCGAGATGAGCCGCGTAAGATCAAAGCCGTTCCTGTATCCCTCAAACACAAGCTGCGCGGCCTCATCCTGTATCTCTTCGGATGCGCTGTAGGAGCCAACCAGCGACTTCTCGTCCATGCAGATGGCCGCCGGGTCCACGATGGCCTCGCCGTGCTGCGTGGCCGCGAAGAGCAGAATCCGCCCACCGGGTCGCGCCGCATCCATCGCGGTTTTGATCAGCTTGTTTCCGCCCACCGCCAGAATCACCGCGTCCGCGCCGCGCCCCTCGCTTGCATCATGAGCCAGGCGAACCACGTCCTGTCGGCCAGCGTCGATGGGCCGGTTCAGCCCATAGGTCGCCGCAATTTTGTGCCGCTCAGGAAAAAGGTCCGAAGTCAGCACGCGCGCGCCGGTGCGCGCCGCCAGCGCCGCCAGCAGAATTCCAATCGGCCCCTGCCCAATCACCAGCACGGTTTCGTCCTGGGCAAGCGCAAGGTTGCGGATCGCTTTGTAGCAGGTGTTCACCGGCTCGACAAACGCCGCCTGCTCAAACGGCACGCCGTCCGGAATCTTGACCAGCCCGCGCCGCACAATCCAGTCCATCACGCGGACATATTCGGCGAAGCCTCCGCCAGCCGGCTCAAAGCCTGCCGTGCAGCCCACGCGCTTGTAGACCGCGCATTGGGCAAAGGTTTTTTTGCGGCAGTAATAGCATTCGCCGCACGCAATGTGATGGAAGACCATCACGCGATCGCCCACCGCAAAGCCCGCAACCCCGTCGCCGATGGCTGCAATCATTCCCGCCGTTTCATGTCCGAAAATGCGCGGCGCGGAATGCGACCCGGTATGAATCTTCTTCAGGTCCGTGCCGCAAATTCCGCACGCGGCCACACGAATCAGGACTTCTCCAGGTCCGACCTCCGGCACGGGAATCGTCTCCACGCGCACATCATTGATGCCGTGATACACCGCCGCGCGCATTTCAGTTGGAATCAACTCGTTCGCCATTCCTTCTCAATGTACCGCGATTCTTTTGAGGTGTGGGTTCCAGGGTGTTCTGAGGGCGCCCCGGGGTGTCTCATCCTTCGCGCCGCTTTTGCGCGAAGGGTGGGTTCCCTCTATGCCAGCCCCAGGGCCGCCTCCATCACCTTCACCAGAGCATCCGCCGCCGCGCGGCTGTTCGCGCCCAGTCGCCGCAACGAATCCCAATACTGCGGACGCAAAGCCGCATAGGCAAGAAACGCCGACATGCGCAGCTCTCCGTTCAAATTGATAAACCGGCTGAAGTCCGGCAGCCGGTCCAGGTAGCCATCAGAAATTCCTTTGAAGCAATAGAAAGGGATGTTCCGCGCCGCCGCCATCCGCGCCACCGCCGCCGCTTCCATGTCCACCAGCACTGCCTGATGCTTCTCCGCCAGCGCGCGCTTTTCCCCATAGCACGCCACGCGATTCAGTGTAATCAGCCGAAATCCATCCGCGCTCGCTGTCGAAAATCGTTCGCCTGTCACCTCATCCACAATGTCGCGAATCACGCACGCCTCGCACGGCTTCACGGCACAGGTCAGCGCGCCGGCCCATCCGTAGGAAACCAGAACATCCGGCTTGGATTCGACGAATGCCCGCTCCACAGCGCGCCGCGCGGCAGGCGCCCCCATGCCGCCGGCAATGGCGACGGCTTCGCAATCCGCAATGCGCCCCGCCCAAAAGTTCCGTCCGCGCCGCTCCCAACCATGAACCAGCGGCTTCAACTCACCCGGCATCGCGGCGACAATGGCGATTCGTTTCATACGGAAGGCGCATAACCGTGCGCCCGAAACCACTCAATCGCCAAACGAAGCGCGTCATCCACCGGCAGCGCCCGAAAGCCAAGCTCCCGCTCCGCCTTCGACGATGACGCGAACATCTTCTTCTTCCCCATCCGAACCTCCTCCACCGTCGCCCTCGGCTCGCGCCCCAACATCCGCCCCGTCACCCACTCGTCAAAATATGCAAACGTCATCGC
>JBAUHD010000404.1:0-2446 GCA_049680085.1 Acidobacteriaceae bacterium | reverse complement strand
GGCGAGCCGCTTGGGTATCGCAACCGCATTCGCCTGCATATTGACGGCGCGACTTCGCGGCTTGGTTATCGAAAGCGCGGGTCGCACCAGAATCTTGCGGTGGATGCGTGTCCAATTGCCGCGCCGGTTCTTGAAGACGCGCTGAGGGCGATTCAGTTCGCTGCGGCGGAGTGGCGACTGGGGGAGCGGTTCAGCGAAATTGAGTTGTTCACGAACGGGGCTCAGGATTCGATGCTGGTGACGCTTTGGGCTTCTGAATCCGCGGGGGCGGCGGAGCAGGAACTTGAGTTCCTGTGGCCGCGATTGCGGGCGGCGATTCCGAAGATGGTGGGGGCGGCGATTTTTTCGGCGGACCGCGGCGGGCGGCAGGGCAGACTTCTGGCGCAACGCGGGGAGCCAATTCTGACCTATGGGGTTGCGGACCGCGAGTATCGTGTGAGCCTTGGTTCTTTTTTTCAGGTGAACCGGCTTCTGCTGGATTCGCTGGTGGAACTTGTTTGTGGGCAAGGTTCGGGCAAGCTGGCGTGGGATTTGTACGCGGGTGTGGGATTGTTTTCGGCGGTGCTTGGTTCGCGCTTTGAGCGGGTGGTGGCCGTTGAGTCGGCCCCGATTTCTGTACTCGACCTGCAGCACAATCTGCGAGGGGAGCAATATCGGGTGGCCGCGGCGAGCACGCTGAATTTTCTTCGCGGCGCGCGCCGGGACGCGGCTCCGGACCTGGTGGTGGTGGACCCGCCGCGCGCGGGGCTGGGCAAGGAAGTGACGGCGCGGCTTGCGGCGATTCAACCCGCGCACATTACTTACGTTTCCTGTGATCCGGCAACCTTGTCGCGCGACTTGAAATCACTGCTAGACTCCGGCTATCACCTGAGAGCCATGCGCATGGTCGATCTGTTTCCGCAGACCTTCCACCTGGAAAGCGTCGCGATGCTTTCGCTGAAGTAAACGCGCGGGCGCGGCGGTGACGCGCGCTTATGGCGACAGCAACCATCCCGGCGGTATCCGCGCCAACCGCGCGACGGTCGGGTTTGTTCTCTGTGGCGGCCGCGCCGTCGATGTTTGCGGCCCTGTGCTTTGCGGTTGGAATTCTGGTCTCGCGGCTGGCGTGGTTTTTGCCCGGCTTGTTGCTGATCGCGCTGCTGGCGGCGCTGGTTGTCGCGATTGCGGGATTGGCAAAAGCGCCGCGCATGGCGTGGTTCACAACCGCGCTGGTTTATACGCTACTGGGAATTTTTTGCGTTGAGGTCGCGCCGGCGGTGAATCCGCAGCCAACGCTCGCGCTGATGGCCGATAACACGAAGCGAACGGTGGAGGGCGAGATCGTTCGGCTGGGGCCGGTGCGCAGCGTCGTTTCCACTGCACCGTTTTCTTTTCGGGCGCGCCAGGAGCGGAGCCAGCAACTCGATTTGCGGCTTCCGTCGCTGGGCACGGCGCGCATTGGGCTGTATGCGCCGATGGGCACGGCGTTTCCGCGGCTGGCTTGCGGCGACGTGGCGCGGGCCACGGTTCCGCTGCATGAGGCCGAGCGGTTTCTTGATCCCGGTGCGTGGGACTACCGCGAATATCTTCTTCAGCAGGGGATCGGCGCGCTGGGCAGCGCGAAGCTGGAGCGGTTCAAGGTAATTGCGGCGAGCGGGAAGCACAACTTTGGCTGCTGGCTGCACTCGCTGCAAGGGGCCGCCAGCACGCGGCTGATTGATTTTGCCGCGGAGCCGAATAACACGCGGCTACCGGAGTTTTTGCGCATCGACCATGAAGACGCAACCATGCTGACGGCAATGGTGACTGGCGACCGCACCTGGCTTGAGCATCGCGTGCGGGTGGGCTTTGAGCGAACCGGGTCGTTCCATCTGCTGGTGGTTTCCGGGATGCACCTGGCGATTTTTGCGGGGATTATTTTCTGGATTGCGAAGCGGCTGCGGCTGTCGCGCATGTGGGCGTCGCTGGTTACTATCGCGCTGTCGTTTGGGTATGCGCTGTTCACCGGATTCGGGCATCCGGTGCAGCGGTCGTTCTGGATGGTCTCGCTCTACCTGATCGGCAGGCTTTTGTGGCGTGACCGCTCGGCGCTGAACGCGATTGGCTTTGCCGCGCTGGTGATGCTGGCGGCAAGTCCGCGGTCGCTGTTTG
The DNA here is from genome assembly GCA_049680085.1 of Acidobacteriaceae bacterium. Lineage (GTDB taxonomy): Bacteria > Acidobacteriota > Terriglobia > Terriglobales > Acidobacteriaceae > Silvibacterium. Next base: position 316 of record JBAUHD010000404.1, on the reverse strand, counting down.
ACGCCGGCCTGCAGATGACGCTGCTTTCCGTGCTGGCCATCGCCGGAGTTGCCGCTCCGTTCGCGAACAAGACATTCGCTCCGCTGCTGCACGCCATGCACCAATTGCGGCAGACGCGGATCGATCCGGCATTTCCGCCGCGCGCGGCGCAGTTCCGGGTAAGCCTGCGAATCATGGCACGGCACCTTCGACCGCATGTGGGCGGGTTCGCGGCGTGGCGGGCGTTGCCTTTTGGCGTGAAGGTGCTGCTGCGGGGAGCGGAGCTGCTGACGGTCTCGGTGGCGATTGAGATTTTTATGATGCTGCCGATGGCCGC
>JBAUHD010000403.1:0-5346 GCA_049680085.1 Acidobacteriaceae bacterium | reverse complement strand
GTACTACTTTCGCGTGGACGACTGCGCGCGGCGGCAGGTCGCGGAAGGCCGCCTGAAGTGGCATCCCAGCTTTTTTGAGACGATGACGGCGCTGGCGTTTCTGGCGTTCGCCGAGCGCGACGTGGACATTGCCGTTCTGGAAGTGGGCATGGGCGGGCGGCTGGATGCGACGAACGTCGTGCAGCCGCTGGTTTCCGTCATTACCGATATTTCGCTGGACCACACAGAGTGGCTGGGCGGGACCATCGCCGAGATCGCGCGGGAGAAGGCCGGGATTCTGCGGGAGAACGGCGTTTTGGTGACCCTGCCACAGCATCCGGAAGCGAACCAGGCGCCAGGCGAGGCTGCGGTTGCGCTGCATGTGCGCGGGGTGAATGCGGCGGAATATGTTCCGGCGCGCGGGGAGGAAGGCGGCGCCTACTCGGTGACAGCACTGGGCGAGAGGATTACGGTAAGGCCGGCGCTGGCGGGCTCGCATCAGCAGCGCAATGTGGCGCTGGCGATTGCCGCCGCGGTTGAATTAAGTAACCACCACGGATACAAATTAAGGGTGAGTCAGATTGCGGAAGGCGTTGAGGCGACGCGCTGGCCGGGGCGGCTGGAGCGGTTTTCGCAGCCGGGGCGGCCGGACGTGCTGGTGGACGTGGCGCACAATCCGGCGGGAGCGTGGGCGTTGCGATCGGCACTGTCGCATCTTGATCCGCCGCCGCGCACCATGACCGCCGTTTTTGGCTGCTTGAAAGACAAGGCGGTTGGGGAAATGGCGCAGATTCTGTTTCCGCTGTTTGAGGTGGTGGCGCTGACCGAGGTTCCGTCGCCGCGCACGGCTTCGCTGGAGGAATTGCGGAAAGCCGCCGAAGCGACGGGGGTTCGCGTTTTGATGGCGGAGGGACCCAGGCAGGCTCTGGCGCAGGCGATGGCAGCGACCCCTCCGGAGGGGCTGGTGGTCGTCGCCGGATCGGTTTACCTGGTGGGCGGATTGCGGGAGATGCTGGTGGGGAGAGGTTTGTGAAGGGGGCGGCGCTGAGGCCGAGGCCCGACTCCCTACCGTGGGGCGAGCGGGTGGTGAACTTGTGCTGCCGGGCTCCGCTGTTTTTTCTGGCGACCGCATTTTTCGGGAGCCTGTCCCTGCTTTCGTCGCTCTGGGACCGGTCAGGCCGGGTGCAGCACGGGATCGCGCAGCGGTGGGGACGAGCAGTGACCCGGATCAGCGGGGCGAAGGTCACGGTGCTCAATCGGCGGTTTCTCGACGGGCGGGTGGCGGTGTATGCGTCCAACCACCTTTCGTATACGGACACGCCGGTGCTTTTCGGAGTTCTGCCGTTTCAGTTTCGGATTGTGGCCCGGCATGACCTGTTCAAACTGCCCTTCATAGGCTGGCATCTTACTCGTTCTGGACAAGTTCCGGTAAATGTGTCCAACCCGCGCGCCTCAATATCGAGCCTGGGCAGCGCGGTAAAGACGCTGAAGTCGGGGATGCCGGTGTTCATTTTTCCAGAAGGCGGACGGACAGAGACCGGGCATTTGGGCGATTTTCTGAATGGGCCGGCGTTTATGGCAATTCGCGCCGGGGTTCCGATTGTCCCGATGGCGCTGATCGGCACCCATGAGCTTTTGCCGATTCACGCCTGGGAGTTTCATCCGGTGCCGGTGACTCTGGCGGTGGGCGAACCCATTGAGACCGCAGGTTACTCGATTCGACAGACTGAGGAGTTGACGGAGCGGCTGCGGGCGACGATCGGTCGGTTGTATTACGAGCATTCATACCTGAAGTTTCCCGGGGAGCCATTGCCGGAGGGCGTTGTCGAGCCAGAGAAATTGGAGAGCTGCGAATGAAAAAGCCGCGTATTGCGATACCCGAACCTACGTCCAGCGATGCCGCCTATAACGACCGCTCGTGGCCCCAGTACGCACAGGCCATCGGGGAGGCGGGCGGCGTTGCGGTGAAGATTCCGCTGAGCGCGAGTCAAACCGAGGTAGCGCGGATGGTCGCCTCCTGCGAAGGCGTGTTGCTTCCGGGGAGCGGGGCGGATGTGGATCCGGAAAAATACGGGGAGGCGCGCGAGACGGGCTGTGGTCCGGCTGATCCCGCGCGGGAGGCCGTGGACGAGCTGCTGATGCAGGATGCGGCGAATCTGCACAAGCCGCTGTTCGGAATCTGCTACGGATTCCAGGCTTGGAACGTTTGGCGGGGCGGGGCTCTGATTCAGGACCTGAAAACGGGGGTCAATCACAAGCCTGGGCGGGAGGTCCGGGAGGCTCACCTCGTGACGGTGGCCGAGAAGTCTCGCATTGGGGCGATTACCGGAGCGCGGGAGCTAGTGGTCAACAGCAGCCACCATCAGGGCGTGGCTCGTTCGGGAGACGGAATGAGGATCGCGGCACGAAGCCGGGAAGATGGATTGATCGAGGCGGTCGAAGCGGCGGGCGAGCACTTCGTCATTGGCGTGCAGTGGCACCCGGAGCGGAGCTTCGAGCACGACGCAGCTTCGAAGGCGCTATTTGAGGCATTTGTGAGAGAAGCGGCGGAGTGGCAACCGCGGGCGATACGGGAATCGATTGCGCGATGAGCACGGAAGGGATTGAAGCCGCGCTGCAGGAGACTGGGCTGAAAGGCCTGAATTCTGAGGCTCTGGCGCAATTTGAGACTTATCTCGAATTGCTGCTCAAATGGAATGCTCGAATGAATCTGACGGCGGCTCGGGAGCCAGGGGAGATCGTCCGGAGGCATTTCCTGGAGAGCATTCAGTGTGCGCGGGCGCTTCCGGAAGACTGCGAACGGACGCTGCTGGATTTTGGTTCCGGGGCTGGATTCCCGGGGATTCCCATTGCCATTTGCAGGCCGGAAATTCGGATTACTCTTGCCGAATCGCAGCGAAAAAAGGCGGCCTTTTTATGGGAAGCGGTGCGGGCTCTAGCTCTGAACGCTGAGGTATTCGATGGGCGGGTTGAAGATATGGCGGATGACCGGCGCTTTGGCGTCGTCACGCTTCGTGCGGTAGACAAGATGGAGGAGGCCTGCGGGATTGCCTCCGAACGAATGGCTGCTGGGGGTTGGATCGTGGTTTTCGCAACGGAGCGAACTGAGATGAGATTGAAGGCGGCTTTGCCGGGGATTCAATGGCGCAGCAAACTGGTCGCAGCCAGCCTTAGGCAAGGGCGAATATGGGTGGGGAGACGGGAAGAATAAAGTTGGATTGGTCCGGAATCGGTGGTTCCACGTGGAACACTCCTCCAGAGCCGTGCGGGGGTACATGTTCCACGTGGAACGGCCGGAGATTTTTGTCGTCGACCGCCGATTACTCGCCGTTACTCGCATTCTCCGCAAATGGTCCACATGGAAAACTGCGTGATTTCCACCGGAGCATCTCGGCAGGGGCGCTTCGTGGTTAGGCAGATTCTTCCCGCAGATCCCCTTTTATCGCAGTAGCTTATGAACGGCGCTCCCGGGCTGATTCGGAGGCATTCCACAGGACGTACCTCTTTCTGCACAGGCAAAAGCATTTGCCTTGCGCGCTCGTCCGCAATAACCTTGATGGTTCATGGCTATTGTTCTGGCTGTTGTGAACCAAAAAGGCGGCGTGGGCAAAACTACCACGGCGATCAATCTTTCGGCTGCTCTGGCGCTGGAGGGTTTGAGGACGCTTCTGGTCGATTGCGATCCCCAGGCCAATTCGACGGGCGGGTTAGGGTTCGCGCGCGATGACGAACGCAACTCCATTTATGACATCCTGACTGGCGCCTGTATGCTTGCCGATGCCATCGTGCGCACCGAAATTGAGACGCTTTCCCTGGTTCCTTCCAGCAAAAATCTGATTGGTGCGAATGTTGAGCTGATTCAAAACGAGCAGCGGGCTTTCCGACTGCGAGATATGCTGAAGCCGGAGAGGGCAAAATACGAGTTCGTTCTACTGGATTGTCCGCCGGCGCTTGATCTGCTTACGCTGAACGCCCTGGTTGCTGCGGACAGGCTGCTGGTTCCGATGCAGGCGGAATATTTCGCCCTGGAGGGCATCAGCGAGTTGGTGAATACGCTGGAGCGAGTGCGGGAAGGTTTCAATCCCGGTCTGGAAATCGAGGGCGTTCTGCTGACCATGTACGACGACCGGACAAATCTGGCCCAGCAGGTCACGGAAAACCTCCGGGAATTTTTCAAGGACAAGCTGCTGAAAACGGTGATCCCGCGCAACGTGCGTCTGGCAGAGGCTCCAAGCTATGGCAAGCCGGTCCTGCTGTACGACCCGAAATCGAAAGGGGCGGAGAGCTACCGGAACTTGGCCGAGGAACTGTTAGCTCGGAACAAGATTGAGAGTCCCCGGGCTACAGAACGCAAGGTCGCCGCTGCAAGTCGGGCCAAAATGGACCTGAAATTCTGGCCTTATGTGAAATGAAAAATCAAGACTAAGGAATGCTTGTGATGGGAAATCCGATTGCTGAACCATTGAAAAGAAAAGCTTTAGGCAGAGGTTTGGAATCTTTGCTGCCACGCATTTCGGCTGTGGCGGAGGAGCGCGCTGGTTCTCCGTCGGTGGAGGGCACTCCTCGCGAGATTCCCCTGGAGGCGATTGACCGAAATCCGTTCCAGACGCGGACCCGCTTCGACGAAGCGGCGTTGGCGGAGCTTGCGGCGTCGATCGAAGCAACGGGCGTGGTCCAGCCGATTCTTGTTCGATCCTTGCCGAATGGGCGCTTTCAACTGATCGTTGGAGAGCGACGCTTCCTCGCCTCAAAAAAAGCAGGAAAGCTGACGATTCCAGCAATTCTGCGGCAGGTTTCTGACGAACAGGCAATGGAAATTACGATCGTCGAAAACCTCCAGCGAACGGATCTGAACCCCATGGAGCAGGCGCGCGCCTATGACCGCTTGGCCCGGGAGTTCAAACTGACTCAGGAACGAATGGCACAGCGCACGGGTAAGGACCGGGCTTCTGTCGCCAATTTTCTGCGGCTTTTGCGGCTTCCGCCCGAGGTCCAGAGCAAAGTTGAGAGCGGTGAGTTGAGCTTCGGTCATGCTCGCACGCTATTGTCGCTTGAGAATCCGGAGTCGATCCTGAAGGCCGCGCAAAAGGTTGCTGCTCTCTCGATGTCGGTGCGGCAGACGGAGAGCTATGTCCAGGGAATCCTCAATCCCGACGGTAAAAAAGCCGAGCAGAAGATCAAGGAACCGCTGGATCCGAATGTGCGCGAGGCACGCGACCTGCTCCAGAGGGCATTAGGGCTCAAGGTCACCATTGTGGATCGCAAAGGCAAGGGGAAAGTCATCATCGAATATTCACGCCTTTCCGATTTCGACGAATTGCTGGAGACGGTAGAGTCGATTCGACGGGCTTAAGCGCCGAGCTAAGT
>JBAUHD010000402.1:0-12492 GCA_049680085.1 Acidobacteriaceae bacterium | reverse complement strand
AATCAGCCATAAAAACCCGGACAACAGGAACGTATTCACTACACGCACCGCTGAGATTTGCCATTCACTGGAATCGCATAAATTTGTAGAGTTGGTGCCCGGAGGGGGACTTGAACCCCCACGACCGGTTAAGGTCTGCGGATTTTAAGTCCGCTGCGTCTGCCGATTTCGCCATCCGGGCATAGCTTGCTTCCACAAGAGTACCGTACGCGGCTGGATGAGCGAGCGCTTGGCCTGACCTGTGCCATCGCACGCAACCGTGCAGCAACCGTTGCAGAAGCCGGCATCGTTTCTTGATTTGGAGGCAATTTCTGGCGGTGGATAGAGTCCAGAGCGAACCGCCTCCGACCTATTTCCCTGCCAACAGGGAAATATACAGGGAATTTTCGAGCTTTTACCGGCAAAGCCACACGGAGAATTTCTCTATCGAGCGTTCGGGTCATGTACCGAAGCCGGCGCCGAGTCACCCGTCGCCGCAATGGGCACCACGTTATCCTCTGTCAGCGTGTGGTTGAATGCAGGGAGTTCCTTCGTCATCAGCTTATGGTAGTCCGCTGCTGCCTCCGTCAGCTCCCCTTCGAACTGATTCTTGAGCTTCACTTCTGTGTCCGTCGGGCGGAAGTCTGTTCCGCCGGCCACATCGCCAGCGCCTGAGCCGATCTCTCCCTCCAGCCAGAGCAGATTGTAGTAAATCTTCCACGCGGAGATGTAGGTCTTGTCGTCGCTCGCTGCGAGCGGCTTCGACAGCATTTCGTACTCCACGTCCTGCATCTTCTGGTTTATCTCGCGGGCTTCCTGCGCACGCTGCTTGTCGGCGGGATTGGCGGCGAACATCTTTTCCACATCCGCGAGCTGCTTACGCATCCACTCGATGGTGTTGATCATGTTCGAGACCTTGCCGATGTCGCTGCTGATCCGGAGCTGCAGCTTCACCGAGGCCTCGAGGTCGGCCTGCGTGCCGGGGCATTTGGGATCCATCAAGATGGTGACAGGCTGGGTATACGTTTTGCCGTCGATGGTCAGCCGCGCCTCATACTTGCCGGGCGCCGCCATCGGGGTGGGGACACGCTCCATGCCCCAGTGCGTCACCGGCCGCTCATCCCTGCCGCGGAAGCGTCCCTCTTCCCAGATGTGGGGGTCCTCCGGAGGAATGGTCCGCAACGTCACCATATGCGGCGCGTCGTAGTGCATGTCCCAGGCAATACGATTCATGCCGGGGTGTCCTGACGCCTTCAGTTTGCGCACCAGCTTGCCCTGCGCGTCCGTAATCTCCACAGTCACGGGGCCTTTCGGCGCGGACTTGAGCTGGTATTCAAGAAAGGCATTCTCGCCGCGCGGGATCCGGTACGTAGAGCGCGGGGTGAAGAAGCGCACCGATTCGGCCGTGGGCTGCTTCGCCATCTGCTCCAATGGCGTGATGTCGTCGAGGATATAGAAACCGCGTCCGTAGGTGGAGACGACGAGATCGTGGAAGCGCTTCTGCACCACCGTCCAGGTGACGGGCGACGGCGGCAGGCCTTGATTGAAATGCGTCCAATGGCCACCGTCGTCGAGCGAGTAGTAGAGCGCATTCCCGGTCCCGGCAAAGAGCAGCCCCCGGCAATTGGGATCTTCCGAAACATTGCGCACATAGGCCAGCGGGCCCTTGGGCAGATTGCTGCTGATGCTGGTCCAGGTCTTGCCATAGTCCGTGGTCTTGTAGATAAAAGGATCGCGATTATCGACAAGGTGCAGGTCGACACTTACATACGCCGTGCCCGCGTCGAAGAACGATGGCTGAATGCTGGTAATAGTGCCGAGCGGCGGCAGGCCGGAGATGTTCGCGGTCAGATCGTTCCAGTGCTGGCCGCCGTCCCGCGTGTTCCACACCTTGCCATCGTCGGTGCCCGCCCAAATCAGGCCTTTTTCGATGGTAGAAGGCGCGATGGCGAAGACGACTTCACCGTAGAACTGCCCCAGGTTGTCTCCAATGAGACCCCCGGATGACTTGTTATGGGCGGGGTTCTGCGTCGTGAGGTTAGGGCTGATGACCGACCAGCTCTGTCCGCCGTTGCTGGTTTTGAAGATGACCTGGCAGCCGTAGTAGATGGTGTTATGGTCAAACGGATCAATCGCCATCGGTGGGGTCCAATGGCAGCGGTACTTTGTCTGGTCAGGCGCGGAGTCCAGCGTATGCATCCACGGGCTCACGGATCGAGCTTGCCGGGTGCGCGCATCCCAGCGCGTAATTTCGTCCCCATAGCACGTTGACCACACGATATTGGGATCCGTTGGATCGGGCAGCGTAAAGCCAGACTCGCATCCGCCCATGCCGTGATCCCAACCGATATCCGTGCCCCGCCCGTAAGTGGGCAGGCTCGGTCCGCGCATCGTTCCGTCGTCCTGCATATTGCCGTATACGTAGTAGGGGATTTGGTCATCCACGGCCACGTGATACATCTGCCCAATCGGCAGCTTCACATCATGAAAGCCCTTGCCACCGTTCGTGGTAATGTGGACGCCGCCGTCATCGGTGAGGGCGAAGCGGTCAGGGTTTTTGAGGTCCCACCAGATATCGTGGTTATCGCCACCCCAGCCTGTCGCATGAAAGGTGTGCCCGCCGTCGAGCGACTCCAGGAAGCTGCTGTTGGACACGAGTATCCTGTTTTCGTCCGCCGGTGAAACGGCAATGCGAATGTAATAACCAGCGCGGCCAATGAGAGTGCGGTCCCAACTGACGACATTCCAATCCTCGCCGCCATTGTCGGAACGCCATAGAGAACCCTGTTCGTTCGTCTCAATCAGCGCGTAGACGCGATCGGAATCCGTCGGGGCCACGGCGACATCAATTTTGCCCATGGGCGAGTGCGGCAGCCCGTGCCCCACAATGTGCTTCCACGTGGAGCCGCTATCGTGCGAAACGTAGACGCCGCTGCCCGGGCCGCCGCTGTACTCGCCCCAGGTGTTCATCTTCACCTGCCACATGCCCGCGAACAGCGTGCGGGTGTTATTCGGGTCCATTCCGATTCCGGAGCAGCCAGTATTCTCGTCAACAAAGAGCACGCGCTGCCAGGTCTTGCCGCCATCCTCGGTACGATAAACGCCGCGCTCCTGATGCGGACCGGTCAGATTTCCCAACGCGCACACGTAAACGCGGTCAGGGTCCCGAGGGTCGATGACCACGCGGCCGATTCGGGCCGTATTATCGAGCCCCATGTGCTGCCAGGTCTTGCCGGCGTCGGTGGACTTGTAAACGCCATCGCCCGTGACGTCAATATCGCGAATGGCCCAGGCTTCTCCGGTGCCCACCCACACCACGTTGGGATCGGAAGGGGCCACCGCCAGCGCTCCGATAGCTGCCACCGGCTCCTTGTCAAAGATCGGACGCCAGCGATTGCCGCCGTCGGTCGACTTCCACACGCCGCCAGACGACGCCCCGGCATACCAGGTGCTGGGATCGCCGGGAATACCGGCGACCGCGGCAACGCGATTCCCGACCGCCGGTCCAAGAAAGCGGAATCCATACACGCCGCCGGACCCGCCTCGGCCGCGTCGCTGGGCGAGCGATGGGCTGGAAATCAGGGTGAGACACAGAACACACAGGAACAGTCGCCTGGCAGCAGCATAAGGAGTCAACATTTCAGATCGCTCCACACAGATGTCGAAAAAACGAATTGATTGTACACCAAACAAAATACAATATGGCATACCTCGGACACGCGGTCATGCTCCTGATGCGGCTCAGGTTGAAGGGACGCGGAGCAGCATCGCGAGCCAGCGGACGGGACTGATGGCGAGCTAAGGCTCTGTGGTCATGACGGAGCGATGGCCGGTCACGGTTGTCCAGTAGTCCATCCATCGCTCGCGAATGCCGTTCGTGCGCTCGATCAGCTTCGGGCTTGGCGCTTTACCGTGCTCGATCACCATCACCATGCCGGTATTGAACTGCCGCTGGGAGTGATCGACATCGGGCACGCGCGGGCCCACGGCGGCAATCACATCCTGAATTGTGATTTTCGTGCGCTCCGCTTTGAAGATGCGGTGCCCATTCGCATCTTTCCCCACCGGCACAAGGTTCTTCAGAATGAAGAAGTCGGGGACTTCGGCCGGGGAAATAAACCCCATCAGGTAGAGGTCAAGATAGGAGTACCCCGTTGCGGGAACGTAGTAGTTGTCGTCGAGCTGGGTAAACGTTCCGTCGAAGTTATCCTGCCATACACCGCCTCCCATAGCCGAAGCCTCGGTTGGCCGCTGATAGGGGAAGGCTGCCGGTGCCTGAAGTCCCATGGCCCAGTGGACCGGCCCCAGTTCAATCGTTTGCCCGTTTACCTTGGCATTCACAAACGCCGACCAGCGATGGCCCATCTCATGGCCAATCTGCGACATGGCGTAGTCGTAAGGGGGTATCTTGCCGTTGAACGTGCGTTCCGCGAGTTGATGGCGATAGTGGCCGATATCGTGGACGTTATCGTCTTTGAGGTTCGCCGGAGGATACTCCTGCATTTGATTCGCGCCGACATACACAGGCTGGATGAACTCCCACTGCAAGCGGTCCTTGGTGCAGAAGTCCGCCAGGCCGTGCTGCTCGGCGCCGATTCCCGTGACTTTGCCGCCCGCCGGGCCGCCACCCAGAGGTCCGTCGCTTGAGGTGCCGGCCTCGGGGTTATCGATCCGAAAGTCGGAGTAATAGGCCAGCATGTCGAACTTGTCGCCGAGCGCCTGAATCACCGAGCAGGCCAGGTCCTGCATGCGCGGCGGATGCACATAGTGGAACGCTTCAAAGACGACCGGATACGGTCCGCTGTTCCGCGGGATCGAAGAGAAATGGACTTCCGGACTGGCAATACCGGCGAGTTTGACGGCATGCGAGGCCATTTGTTCGAACGATTGGGCTCCCGGAGCCTGCACCGCCGCGCTCACGTAAATCGTGCCGCCGGATTTGTAGCCCTCGGGCAGCGTTCCCTGGATGGACAGCATATTGCCGTCGACGCTCACTGCTGGCGCTAGGCCGGTTCCATAAGCAAAGTATCGGGGGCTCCTGTGAAACGAGCCGCGCGTCCGCGCGCCAAAACCGCGAACGGTCCAGACGATGTCGTTCTTACCGCCGGGCCGGCATCCGCCCGTGGGAGCCTTTCGATCGAGACAGACAAAATAAGCAAGCCCGGCGATTGCGGGATCGGTGCCGGCAAGCATTGCGCCGCGGGCTTCCAGAGCAACTTTGAGGTAGAGGTTGTCGACAGAGCTAAGATGAATGCTGCGGATATCGAGATTCGGCGCGACGGAGGGATTCCCGGGCGTGGAAATGGTTGCGAGCGACCTCTGAGCGCCCCCGCGCACGATTGGATAAACTCCGACGATGGCATCGCGGGCCGCGACTTCGTCATACGATAGATCGATGATGCCGTCTTTGTGCAGAACCGCCTGGAATCGATTCACTGTCGGCGTCCACGTCCAGTCCTGAATGTTTCCATAAGGCTCGGTGAGGCTCCAGGTGATCACCGCTCGATCCGCGAGTTCTTTCACATAGCGCGTGCCCGACATGCGCGGCTTGAAGAAGACGCTGATCGCGGGAACAGTGTTGACGATCTCCGGGGCCGCGTCCTGCAGTTCCGCAAAGCGTTCGACGGACAAGCCGCCGTCGCGGCCCACACGGGCTCCGCGCCGGGCCGTCGGCGCGTTCCTGTGTTCCGGTTCGCCAAAGACCATCGACCCCGTCATCCCGACTGAGAGCGAGGTCCAGCTCTTGCCGGAGAATGGGAAGGCGAAGTTCTTCAGTGTCACCTGCGGCGACGTGATGGCTGTGCCGAAATTCGCGTCCCACGCGAAGGGGATGCTCTCCACGCGGTACCCTGGGCCGTCGGGCGTAAAGCGCAGCGTGTGATGCGCAAGGTTGAAGAGGTTCGCGTGCCCCAGTACGCCCTCATTCAACGTGAGCAGAATGAGGTTGCCGTCCACCCTCACCTTCCCGATCGAATGGCCCGGTTCATTGCCAAACTGCGCGTGACCGGGCATGGCAGCCAACGCGAGAACGGCAAGAATCGCGGCTACCCGGCGGAGTCCTCGCCCGGCTCGCGTGGCGCAAAAAGCTGCAGTACGGAATAGATCGGATAACGGAGAACCATCTGCACTCATTCCACTTCCTCGATTGACTGCCAATGCCGCCATTTTCGTAGGTGCGTTGAGTCGGCCCCGGCCTCGGTCAGGCTCTCGTGAGCGCTCGTCCATCGAACCGCGCGACTGGCCTGGCGGCAGCATAAAGCCAGTGGCTGAAGTTCAAGGCACAAACCTTCGGGTGAACGAAGTGAGAGGAGTATACATGAATGTATACAATGTCAAACACGGAGAGGGGCAGTCGAGGAAACCGGTGCCCGCGGATTCAAACAAAAAAATGTCTATGCGAAAGATAGGCGATTCTGGAAACTTGCGATTCGCGCCGCGCTGGGGTTTGTTGGCTCGGGCTGTTTGCTTTGCATTGGCTCTCATAGCTGGGTTGGCTGTGGCGCAAACTCCGGATACGGCGGCATTGCGCGGCGTGATCACCGGACCAGGCGAGGATCCGCTCGCGGGCGTGCGCCTGACAATCGATGATGCACACCACCGCCCGATTCGCGAAATGCGCACCGGCGCGCGAGGTGATTTTGCCGCGAACGATCTTCCGGCGGGAACCGCTCTGGTGATCACCGCCGCATATCCGGGCTTTGCGGAAACACAATCGGGTGCAATTGTGCTGGCCGCCGGCTCGACGGCAAGCCTGCAACTCAGCATGCGCATCGCCACCGCTCGCGCCGAGGTGCATGTGACCGGAGAAGCCGGCAAAGTGCGCGCCGATGAGCCGCAATGGGGAGACCGCCTGTCGCCGGAACAAATGCGGAGCATGCCGCTGCTGAACCGGCGAATTACCTGGCTTCCGCTGTTGAACGCGGCGAACCGCCCCGCCATCAATCAGGGCGACATTTTCATGAATCAGGACCTCTTCACCGCCAATGGCACAGGACGTCGCCAGACGTGGTTTGAAGTGGACGGCGCAAGCGCGAACGACGCCTGGGGACGGCAGACCGTCTTTACGAATGTTCCGCTCGATGCCGTTGCCGAGATGACGGTCCTCGATAATGCCTTCGCCTCCAATTATGGTTTTGGCGAGGGCGCCGTGGTGAACATTGTGACACGCAGCGGCGGCGATAACTTCCACGGTGATGTGCTGGGGTTGTGGCGGCCATCCGCGCCAGAGGCGAAGCTCTCGGGCTTCTCGGCGGCAAACGCGACTAGCGGCAAGGATATTACCGACGACACGCTTGCGCAGGGCGCGGCGACCCTCTCAGGACCGCTGGTAAGGAACGAGCGCACTTTCTTCCTCGGCTCCGTAGAGTACAGCGATCAGGACCGAGCGTCACCCGTCACGTCGCCCATCGCTCCAGGGAACTTCATTGGACATTACCGCGACTGGCTTGGTTTTTTGCGGATCGACCGCACGATTCGCGCAGGCCAGCGCGTGTTCCTGCATGCGGGCGTAGATAGCTTATTCGATACGAACCCGAACGGCATCGTTGGCGGCAACACGTTGCCCAGCGTCGCTCGCGTTTTCCACCGCCGCACTTACACCATCGAGGCGGGCGACACCGCCGTACTTAGCAATTCGATGGTGAACGACGCGCGCCTGCAGTTCCAGATTGCGTCGCCGATCACGCAATTTTCTCCCGTGGTCTACGGAACGGAATACTCGGTCCCGATTTCTTCAGGGGGGACGTTTACCTCAGGCACTTCGCAAGCGGCGCTCCTGCTCAACCGCCAGTTTGAGGCCGTCGATACTCTGTCCAAAAGCTGGACCCGGAATTCCATCGATCTCGGCTTCGACGTGATCCACGCGCGAAACGGCGGCGACAGTAAGGAATTCGGGGGGCCGATCTACGACGGCGAGCTTGTCTATAAAACCTGTACAGACCCGGTTGCAATTTGCGAAAGTTCCGCATATCTCGGCAATATCGCCAACGTGCAGAGCTATACGCAGAGCTACGGAAATGCAAATTACGTGGTCAATGACACGCTTGCCGCGGTCTTCGCGCAGGATGACGACCGTGTGACTCCCAATCTCACGTTGAATCTCGGGCTCCGATACGAGCTGCAGACCTTCACTGATTCACGCGCCGATTTTGCTCCGCGCATCGGGTTCGCCTATAACGTCGCGGGACACGGCACCACCACGGTTCGCGGAGGGTTCGGCATTTACGATGCGCAGGCGGTCGACAACTCTGAAGCGAACTACGCCTTGACTGGACCGACCGGCGTCTTCAACTACACGGCCGCGCCCGGGGAAGCTGGCTTTCCCGCGAGCGTGGCGGATGTGCCGCTCCCGGCATTTCCAGCCGGAGCCGTTGCGCCGCTGCGCAGCCTCTATCTGCGCCCAGGACGTGCGCATTATTACAACCAGTTTTTCCCTGTCAATACGCTGATTGGCTATCCGGATGCGCTGAAGAATCCCTATAACGAGCAGTGGACGCTGGGGATCGAGCGCCAGCTCGCTCCCCAGTGGGTGCTCGGCGCGGATTATCTCGGGTCTCACACCCTCAGAATCCTCCGCCCACTCGATGTCGATCCGCCGTCCTCGTTCATTCGCACACAGCCCAGCCAGATCCGGAGCGCACAGCAGGCAAACTGCTCGCGTCCGTATTGGATTAATTGGTACGCGCAGCGCGGCCTCACCTGCGACACCACAAAAACGCAGGCCAGCGGCCCGGAGCCGCCGTACAGCGTAATTCAGAGTGATGTGAACGACGGCGTGGGCTATTACGAGGCGCTGGATGTCAATCTCAACTATCATGCCGCGAACGGCTCCGCGCTACTGGCCAGCTACACCTACTCGCACGCGCTCGATACCGTCGATCCTGACGTGCCCGGTCAGAATCCCAACGATGCGCTCAAGGCTGGCCAGGCGGAGCTGGGCAATGCGATCTTCGATCAGCGGCATCGCGTTGTTTTAAGCGGGGTGTATGCCGCGCCTTTTGGAATTTCAATTGGAGGCATCGCGACGCTCGCCAGCGGCTTTCCCTATAACATCGTGACCGGCGTCACAAACAGCGGCAATACCGGCGCGACCACCGACAGGCCGGTCATTCACGGAGTAATTGTTGGTCGCAACACGGGGCGCGGCACGGCCATCTATGATGTTTCTCCCTTTTTGGGCAAGCGAATTGCGCTCGCGGGAGATCGGCTCCACGCTAACCTGCGCGTCGAGGGATTCAATGTGCTGAATCATCGTAATATTGTCGGTTTCAGCGGTACCTACGGAAACAGCGTCGCTCCGGGTTTCGGGTTTGGATCTCCGCTCGCCGGTGTCACCAATCAATTGCCCGCACGCGAGCTGCAATTCTCGGCTCAGTTAGCGTTCTGAGTGCCGCGAGTACAATTTGCTGTGCGTCAAACCGTACCTTGGAATCGCATTGAAGATCTGTGCGGGAAAATCATGTATCCAATATTGTAGACATATATTGTAGACAAACTGGTATAGTGCTACGGGTAACGTGCCCAATCGAAGATTAAAAACGCTTGCCGAACAACAGCGGCCCTCGATGCCGCAGCGGCTGCCGAAAACAAGAGAACAAGCAAATCGTGGGAAGGAAACGATGAAGGCGTTGAAGTGGCTACAGATGCGTGCGGTTCCTCAACAGATTCGGGTGGCAACGGGCATTGCCCTGGCGCTGGTGCTTGTCTACGGAATGAATCCACCTGCCGCTGTATGCGCAGCGCAGACTGCTTCCCCGCCCGATGCATCGGCCTGGCAGCCGGGCCACACGATCGTGAATCCTCCCGTGAAATTCGATCACTCCGCTCCGCTGCCGCAGTTGTTTGCCGCGTATCACCTTCCTCCCCCTCGGCACCGTCATCACTCGATCAGCGCGCCGGTTGCCAAACCCGCACCGGCTCCGCCCGCGGTGACCATTGGCCCGCAAGGCGCGGCGGTAGAACAGCTGACCCAGGGTACACATCCGCAGGCTAATCTGATGGCGAGCTTTGACGGATTAGGCGCCGGATTTAAAGGTCCGCAGGGCAGCGCCGACGCGCGAAACCCATCGGATAACAGCTTGGGCGTAGGACCCGACGAGATCGTCCAGATTGTAAATTCGCGGATGGCGATCTTCACGAAGAAGGGCGCAAAGTACGCGGAAACCGGCAAAGCCCTGTTCGGCCCCGTCGTGACAAATACGTTATTCGCTGGTTTTGGCGGTCCGTGCGAGAAGCAAATCAGTGGAGACGCAGTGGTCCGCTATGATCAGCTCGCCAACCGCTGGCTCTTCGTGCTGCCGATCTTTCGCCGCCCGGCGGATCAGCCAAAGGCTCCCTACGGCATTTGCTACGCCGTAAGCGCCAGCCCCGATCCTATGGGGGCCTATTACCGCTATGAATTCAGCCGCCCGCTGTTCCCTGACTATCCCCGGCCGGCGATCTGGCCGAATGGCTATTACCTGACGACGAGCACTGGCGACACGGTGATCCAGAAGCACGTGTGCGCAGCCGACCGAAGCAGGATGCTGCGCGGGCTCGCGGCTAATGAGCAGTGTGAGGTCATCGACGGCGTAAGCTTTCTTAACCCCGCCGACCTAGACGGCCGCCGTCTCCCACCAGCGGGGATGCCGGAGATCGTGATGGCGGCCGGTGGCACGCAACTGCATCAGGTCTTCGAAGACGATGGCATATACGTGTGGAAATTCCAGGTGAACTGGAAAGACCCAGGCCAGACGCGGTTGACAGGTCCACAGAAGGTTAGCGTGGCCCCGTATCATTTTCTCTGCAATGGGCAGCTCAGCAAATGCGTGCCCCAGCCAGGCACAGATGTCCGCCTCGATGCGCAGGGCGACAAGCTGATGCAGCGGCTCGTCTACCGTAACCTCGGCCATTACCAATCCATTGTGGCGTCGCAATCCATCGATACAAAGGCGGGCGGAGGCGGCGTACGCTGGTATGAGTTTCGCCTCGATCCAGCAGGAAATCCGCAATTATTCCAGCAGGGGACGTACGCGCCAGGCGGCAGCTACCGCTGGCATCCCAGCATTGCGATGGACCGCAAGGGCGACATCGGCGTGGGCTATTCATTCGGAGATAAATCCAACTATCCCGGCCAGCGTTTTGTCGCCCGGCGTGCCGGAGATCCAAAGGGACAGATGACCCTGCGGGAAAGTGTTCTGGCAGCGGGAATCGCGTCACAGACGAATACCATGAGATGGGAAGACTATACGACGCTCGACATCGACCCAAGCGACGATTGCACATTCTGGTACGTTGGCGATTATTTTAAGAAAGGCCAGCCATACTACTCCACGCGTATCGGCGCGTATAGCCTGCCTGGCTGCGCCGCAAGACACAAGGTGCTGGGCCTCTTCTGACAAGGCCGACGATTCGTCCGTGTGCTGCGGCGGAGCCCCTGCCGCAGCAAGCGAGACTCGGCTATGGCACGCTCTTGAGCAGCGCACAACCAACGGGCGCCACCGCCTATCCCAAATGGCACGACTCCGCCAAAGGTATCCGGCGATGAGCCACCCTACTTTTCAATAGTCAGAGATCCCATGTCGTACCATCCGTCGGCCTGACGCCCTTGGATGCCAAAGCGAATCGCGGGCAATTGCGTTCCAGGGTCCAGCATGGCAATGCGGAATTGATAGGTTCCCGGAGCTAAGTTGTCCGGGACGTAGAGCGAGTCGTCGACTACCGCGTCTCCGGGGACCCACTTCCGTATGTTTGCTGGGACCCGAATGATCGCAGTTCCGTTCGCGGATCGCAATTCTACAGCGAGCCAATACTCGTGGTAGATGGGAGCCACGCCTTCATTCACCCACCACATGTGGATTGGCATCATCTCACCAGCCCGTATGGTTTTCGGATATTCCAGGCGTCGCAGGTCAAAACGATATCCCATCTTCCTCTCAAAATCCTCAAACTGGCCCTTCCAGTCGGGCGGGATTGGAGAAGACTTTATATTGACCGAGCTTACATGCCAGCGCAACGCCTCGCCGAGAATGTACGAGACATCGAAGCCCTGCTTTTTCCAAGTCGATGGAGTCCCACAGGTTTCCATCGAAACCGGGCTGTGCTGCCATACATTCTGAATTCCAGCACCCACAATTTGCTCTGGATAAGAATCAAGCATCTCCGGCGAACGCGAATGTGCAGTAGACATGTCCCCGAGGCAATCGAGCCGCCACCCCGCGCCGTGTTCAGTTCCATAGGCCAATGCTCGTCGTTGATCGAAATTCATCAGCAAATGCGTATGCGGAAAAGCCTGGAGCCAGATGTCGATCAATTGCTTTTGGACCGGGAACGGCGGCATGTAAGGGCTCCAGCCCTCTCCCCAATAACCTACCGACGATATGTCGACACTATCAAGATATGGATTCCCGTCATAGCGCTTCCCGGCAGCCTCTACGAGTTCTCCCCAATACTTCAAATACAGCGGATCGCTGAAATCCGGCTGCCAGACGCTCCCATCTTTGTCTGTCGGTTTGTTGGCGCGACGCGCACCCGAGT
>JBAUHD010000401.1:0-4617 GCA_049680085.1 Acidobacteriaceae bacterium | reverse complement strand
TGCGGGTCCTGGTCGGGGATGTCGTCGGTCAGCTCGGGAATGTCCTGAGGCTGGAGGTCGTCGAGTTCATCGGAGCCGGTGGGGTCGTCATCCATCTTCACGCCCATGTCGGCGAGGCGCTGCTGGGCGCGGTCGGCGTAATAGAAGTGGGGATAGACACGGGCCACGGTGCGGTAGTATTTGGCGGCCATGGCGGGATTGTGTTCCTGCGTGGCGTAGATGCGGGCGCGCCAGTAAAGGGCGGAGGCGGCTTCGGGACTCTCGCCGTAGTCCTTGATCTGGTCATTGAACATCTGGGTGGCTTGCGTGTAGTTGCCGAGGCGGTAGGTAAGCCAGGCGGCGCGCCAGTGGGCGTAGGGCGAGTAGTCGGAGCAGGGTCCGCGGGCGTGGGAGTCGCAGGAGCGGGGAAAGAGCGTGGCGAGGTCGCTGTAATAGCGGATGGCGCTGGGATAGTCCTTGCTGAGCAGGTACATGTTGCCGCTGGAGTAGAGGGCTTCGGCGAGCCAGGGGCTGGTGGGGAAGCGGGACTTGAGCTGGGCGACGATGGACTGCTGGGCGGCGGTGTCGTTTTTGTCGCGGGCCAGCTCCATCATGAGATAGAGGCGGCGCGCGCCGGCCTCGTCGTTGGTGTCGGGCAGGCGTTCGAGGTCGCGTTTGGAGAGCTTGTTGAGCTTCCACTGGCAGGCGGCGGCGGCGACCAGCATACGGTTTTGCTCGGCGGCGCTGAGGGTGGACTGGCCGGCGAGCGAGCGGTACTCATCCTCGGCGTCGCTATAGCGGTGAGCGGAGTAGAGGGCGTCGGCGCGGCGGCTGCGCTCTTTTGCGGAGAGCGAAGTGATGGCTCCGGAAGAGATGAGTTGCTTGCGGGCCTGAGTGGCTTCGTCGCTGAGGGGAAAAGTGAGATAGACGTGCGTGAAGAGGCGCTGGGCCTCGACGGCGTTGCCGGCCATGAGATTGGCCTTGGCGAGCGAGAGCTGGTAATCGGACTTGTTGGCGATGGACTCGGCGCGGTGGGCGCGGAGGACAGAGAGGGCGGCCTGGGGGTCTCCCTGCTGGAGGAAGACGTTGGCTTCGAGGACGGGAATCTGGCTTACGAAGATGGAGTCGGGATAACGCTGGATGAAGGTGGCGAGGACCGGCTCGGCGGTGGTGAGCATATTGCCCTGGAGATAGGCCTGAATGGTGAGGTAGGAGGCGTAATCGTCGAGGGAAGTGCCTTCGGTGGCGGCGTTTTTGAGCGCGGCGACGGCCTGGGCGTACTTGTGGTCGAGCAGGTAGGCGTGTCCCAGGGCAAGCCATGCGGCGGAGGCGGCTTCTCCGGAATGGTTGTGGGCGTAGGTGGTGACTCCGGTATAGGCGGCCGGCGAGCGCAGGGTGGCAAGCTGCTGGGCCATGGGGCGGAGTTGCGAGGAGGCGATGAAAGCCTTGTGGAGCTTGCGGCTGCGGGCCAGCTCGCGGCGGGTGAGCTTGCGATGGTGATAGCGGCGGCGGGCGCGGGCGAGACGACGGCGACGCGCTTCGGCGATGCGGCGCTGACGGGCCGTGAGGTGGTGGTGGGTGGTGGTCGCGGTGTGGCGGGTGGCGGTGTGCGCCGTGGCGCGAGTCGATCTGGCTCGGCGTGTGGATTTTTTGTGGGCGGCGGCGGTGGATTTTTTGTGGCTGGTCGCGGTTTTGTGGGGGGCCTTGCGGGTGGCTTTGTGAGCGGTTTTTCCGGTGGCCTTGTGGATAGCTTTTCCGGCGGCCTTGTGTTTTGTTTCGTGATGCTTGTGGGTGGTCTCGGAGGCCGTGGCCTGTGCCGACGCGGGGTTGGCAAGGGCCAGAAAGGCCGCGCAGGCAATGGCGCAGGCCATGGTCCGGATGATTTTTAGAAATTTTGCGCGCGCTGAAATCCGCATCTTCCCCTGCTCCTACTCTATCGTGAAAGACGGATGGGGAGAGGGTTTACCGATGAGGTAAGAGGGATTGCTTCTATTGATTGATTGGATACGGGTGTGGAGCATGGGCTTGGGCTGATGATGAGACTTTTTTGGCGCTGGCCATGCATACGCGCCTGGCATCCTTCAAGCTTTGATGGCGTGCAGGACCATGCTTTTCCACATCCAGGGGACTCTGCCGCAGCCGGCGAATTCGATCTGGCTGAAGCCGGTTTCATGCAGCGCGGCGCTGAGGGTCTTTCTGGACCAGAATTTAATGTGGCCGTAATCCCAGAGTGCCGTGAAGTGTTGGTCCATTCGGCCACTGGCGGCGAGAGCCAGGTTTTTCAGGTATCCGTGATAGGGAGTCGAGAGAACCACCCTGCCGTTCGGATTGAGCAGGGAGTGGATGTTCCGGAGAAAGTCGCGCGGAAGATAAATGTGCTCGATGACTTCCGTGCTGATGATCACGTCGGCGTTGCCGACCCTGTCGAAGATGTCTTCGCCCGATGCGGCCGCGTCGGCCAGAAAGAATTCAATTTCAGGAAAGTTTTTCTTCGCGAAGGCTATGCCGGACGACGAGAAATCGACTCCAAACAGCTTCCAGCCGCGATCTCGAAAGGAGGAGAGGAAGGTTCCATTTCCGCAGCCCATATCCAGCACTCTCGCACCTGCGGGAATATCTCTGAGCATTCGACTGACGGATGGGAGAAGGTATCGATGAGTGCTTGCATGCTCTTCGGAGTGGTACTCGTAGCAGGTGGGCTTCGCGCTGGGTTTGGCGATGCTGTCACTCATAAGGTTCTAAGGTCCTTGCCGCCGTCTTTGTCGTCTGCGGCGATTGGTGCTAACAGAATATCCTCTGACACCCTCGGCTCTACCCGCTGTTTCTTGCGCCGGGGGAGGTTGAGTCGAGGGGGGTGGCTTGTTCTTCTTCGTGCACGCCTTGCTGCTGGGTCCAGCCGAGGAGGTCTTCGCTGCCGGTGATGAGGCGGGCTCCGTGGGTGAAGGTGAAGTAGTTCCAGACCCAATCGATGAGAACGGCGATGCGGTTGCGGAAGCCGATGAGGAAGAAGATGTGGATGGTGAGCCAGGTGACCCAGGCGGGAAATCCACTGATGTTGGCTTTGATGGGCCACTTGAGCCGGGCAACGGCGGCCATGCGCCCGATGGTGGCCATGTCTCCTTTGTCGAAGTAGCGGAAGGGGGTGCGGGGCCGGCGGGCGAGGTCCTGGCCGATCATTTTGGCGACGTGGTCGCCCATCTGCATGGCGGGCTGGGCGACGCCGGGGACCGGATGGCCGTCCTGCTCGAAGTGGGCGAGGTCGCCGCAGACGAAGATTTCAGGATGGCCGGCGGGGTTGAGGAATTGATTGACGAGGACGTGGCCGCGGCGATCGGTTTCGACGCCGAGCAGTTTGCCGAGCGGGGACGGCTGGACGCCGGCGGCCCAGAGCGTGACGACGGAATCGAGGCGGCGGTCACCGGCGGTGACATAGCCGGGCTGCACGTCGGTGATCTGGAGTCCGGTGTGAACTTCAACGCCGAGCGCGGTCAACTGCTCGACGGCTTTGCGGGAGAGCACATCCGGATAGGCGGAGAGGATGCGCGGGCCGCCTTCAATGAGCAGGACGCGGGCCCTGGAGGGGTCGATGTGGCGGAAGTCGTGCCGCATATAAAGCTTGGCGATGTCGGAGATGGCTCCAGCCAGCTCGACTCCGGTGGGGCCTCCGCCGATGACGACGAAGTTGAGGGGTGGGTGGGAACCGGTTTCGAGCATCTGTCGCTCGGCCAGCTCGAAGGCCAGCAGGACGCGGCGGCGGATTTCGATTGCATCTTCAATGGTCTTCAGGCCGGGAGCCAGTGTGGCCCATTCCTCATGCCCGAAGTAGGAGTGGGTGGCGCCGGCGGAGACCATCAGGTAGTCGTAGTCCAGGGTTGCGCCGCTTTTGAGATGAACGTGGCGCTGGGCGAGGTCAAAGCCAATGGCCTCGTCCATGAGGACTTCGACGTTGGGCTTGTTGCGCACGATGGCGCGGATGGGTGAGGCAATGTTGGCCGGTGAAAGCACAGCCAGCGCCACCTGATAGAGCAGCGGCTGGAAAGTGAAGTGATTGCGGCGGTCGATGATGGTGATGTCTACGGCAAGATCGGCAAGGTGCTTGGCGGCATGGGTTCCGGCAAAGCCGCCGCCGATGATGAGGACGCGGGGGCGATGTCCCGGGTGGGCTGCTGGGATTGAAACTGCTGTTGACGCGGCGCTTCCGGCCATTCTTCCCCCTTTGACTCTATGTTAAGGGATGCGGGCCAGAGGCGCGGCGGACGTGGAAGCTCCGGGACTCGCGAAAAGAAAAACGGGACGGAGCGAGGCTCCGTCCCGTTGTGGATGCGGCGGGTTTAGTGGCCCTTCTTTTCGTCGTCGCTTTTGCCGCGCTCGTGATTGCCGCCGGAAGGATGGGCCTGGGCCTGAGGATGCGATTGGGGCTGAGGCCGGGCCTGTCGTTGCTGCGGGCGGTTTTCCGGGCGCGCTTCGGGCCGGTTGGCGGGACGCGCGCTGTTGTTGGGCCGCTGGTAGTTGGGCCGGACGGCGGGTTGGTTATTCGGCCGGTTGGCGGGGCGGTTGAAGTTGGGCGCCTGCCGCTCATTGGTGGTTGGCCGGTTGGTATTGGGCCGGTTGGCCGGCTGATTGTTGGGTCGGCTGAAG
>JBAUHD010000400.1:0-7198 GCA_049680085.1 Acidobacteriaceae bacterium | reverse complement strand
CGGCGCGGATCGGCATTGGAGATCACAACCGGAGCCGCTATCCGCTCCCCGCCCGCCAGCCGCACTCCCTCGCCGGGCACAATCTCCGCGACCGGAACCCCCGCCGCGACCACCGCCCCCGCCTCCCGCGCCGCATCGCACAGGTAGAACGAGACCATGCCCATGCCGCCCTGGACGTAGCCCCACATGCCCGGCATTCCGCCCAGCCGCCCGGAGGCATGATGGAACCGGATCGACGCCGTGCCCGCGTCGAACGGGCTGGCGTTGGTGCCGATCACGCCCTGCCCCAGCATGGCCGTCTGCAATCGCTCGTCGGTCAGGTAGTGCTCGACGAACTCAGCCATCGACCAGTCGTAGAGCACGCGCCGCGCCTCCCAGTCTGTCCCCAGCCGCGCGTCGATCTCCTCGGGCGAGGGCGCGTCGCCAATCCACAGGTCCCGCTCGCCCTCCGGCCGCAGCGCATCGCGAAGCCGCCGGATCACCTCGCCCATCGCCCGCCAACCCTCCGCGTCCCTCGGAGCGAAACGGCCGATCTCGTCTCCGCAGCGCGCGTCGTCATCCCAGAGCTGCACGCTCGATCCATCGAGGAACGGCACGAACAGCCCATTCACCGCCGGCGTCCATCGGAACCCGCGGCCCGCGAGCCCCAGCTCTTCAATCACCAGCGGATGCAGCAGCCCCGCCAGATACGCGCACGGCGACATCCGCACGCCGGGAAACGGCTCCTCGATAGTGCACGCGCCGCCCACCCGCTCGCGTGCTTCCAGCACCAGCACCCGTCGCCCCGCCCGCGCCAGATACGCCGCACAGGCCAGCCCGTTATGACCCGCGCCCACAACGATCGCGTCCCACGAGCGCCCCGCCAACTCACGCACCGGAGCGGGCAGTCCGACCAATCCAAGCACGTCAGCGGCAGACGAAGACAAGGCGCGGCCCCCTGAACATCCTATTCATTTGACTCCAGCCCCAGCGCAGTCGAGCCCTGAGCCCTGAGCCCTAAACCTACCCTCGCTGCAGATACCACGGGATGTTGATGACCAGGATTCGCTGATTGCCCTTCAGCAGCAGCATCAGCTTCAGCAGATTGGCCCGCTGGTTGTGCAGCAGGTTCTCCCACCAGTGCCGCACCACAAGCTCCGGCACAAGCACGGCAATCTGACGGCCCTCCAGCTTCTTTTCTTTCTCCAGAACAAAGTCCATCACCGGGGCCAGCACAAATCGGTAGGGGGAGTGAAGGTTCACAAGCTCCGGAACCTTTAGCCCCGCGGCGCGCAGAGGTGCGGCGATCTGGCTCTCCCAGTCGTCGCAGATGCTCTTGCCCTCCGTGCCGTCGAGATCCTCGGTTGAGACATGAACGGCGATGATGTCCGGCGACATGCAGAGCGCGAAGCGCAGCGCCTTCTCCGTGATCCGGCTCCAGCGGTCCAACGGGATGACGATCAGCGGCGGCCTCAGATTCTCCACCCGCAGCGGCTCCGGGTTCGCCGTCTCAACAGCCACGCGGTCATAATGCCTCTTCACAATGATCATCACCAGAATGAGCAGCGGGATGAGAAGCACCGTGACCCACGCGCCCTCGTCGAACTTCGCCACCAGCACCACCAGCAGCGTGATCCCCGTTGCGACCGCGCCAATGCCGTTCACGATCGAGCGGCGAATCCAGCCGGGGCTGGGGTGCCTGCGCCAGTGGATCACCATGCCAGCCTGCGAAAGCGTGAAGGCCAGAAAGACGCCCACCGCATACAGCGGAATCAGCCGGTCGGTAATGCCGCCAAAGAGAATGATAATGATGGCCGAGAGGAACACCAGTGCGTAAATGCCGTGCGAGTGAAGCAGCCGCCGTCCGCGCAGCAGAAACACGTGCGGCAGAAAATTGCGCGAGGCGATGTTTTTCGCGAGGCGCGGAAAGTCCGCGAAGGCGGGATTGGCGGCGAGGGACAGCGCGGCCAGCACCGCAATCATGGTGAGGTAATAAAACCATCCGCGGCCCATCACCGCAAACGTCAGCTGCGACAGCACGCTCTGATAGGCCGGACTGTTGGGAACCATGGCGCCGATGTGATAGAGACGGCACAATACTGCGATGCCGATCAGCAAAGTAGCCAGCAGGGTCACAATCATGGTCAGCGTGAGCCGCGCGCTTTTCACTCGGGGCTCGCGGAAGGCCAGCACTCCGTCGGATACAGCCTCAATGCCGGTCATCGCCGTGCAGCCGCTGGCGAACGACTTCAGCAGCAGCCATGTTGTCACGGCTTCGGTAGCCAACGGCAGGGCGGGAGCGGCGACCACCGCGTGAGGATGTCCGCCGCTGAGCACGGCCTTCACCAGGCCCACGACAATGACCACCAGCAACGTGGCTACGAATAAATAGGTGGGGACGAGAAACGCGACGCCTGAGTCGCGCACGCCGCGCATATTAATGAGCGTGAGCAGCAGCAGGATGGCCAGGCATAGAGCGAGCGTGTGCTGCTGCAGGCTGGGCGCAGCGGAAACCAGCGCTTCGACGCCCGCCGAAATGCTCACCGCGACGGTGAGCACATAGTCGATCATGAGCGCGGAGGCGGCCAGCAGTCCCGATCCGGTGCCGAGATTGTCGGTGGCGACGAAAAACGAGCCGCCGCCGCGCGGATAGGCCGCGATGGTTTGACGATAGGAGAGATAAACCAGCGTGAGCAGAACGATGATCGCGATCATCATCGGCAGGATGAGGTGAATGCCGCCCACTCCCAAAGGAATCAGCAGCACCAGCGCGGCTTCCGGGCCGTATGCCGCCGAACTGAGAGCATCAATCCCGAAGATTCCCAGGCCCGCCGCTGAACCAATCGCCTCCGCACGCTCCTCGCTCGAAGCCAGCGGCTTACCAAACAGCAAATCAAGAATCCGCATTCAAACTCAAAGGAAAACGAAATTTCGCGCCGCATTCGATGCTAACCCAGAATTCGCCCCTTCGCGGGCTTTTCGCCGGGCGCTTTTTCGCCCGCTGAACCATGATGGGACGGCACTCAGCCACTCACCATCAGCGCTCGTTAAATCCTCGGTATTAACCATGGTTTACACTTGAATTCAGAATGGCTGCTCCTCCCGCCCAGTCCGGACGAACCTCGCTGCTCCCGCGCCTGCGCCGCTCTGAGATTTGGTCCTACTTCGGGCCGGCCTTCGTCGCCAGCATTGCCTATATTGACCCGGGCAACTTCGCCGCCAATTTTGCCGGAGGGTCGGAGTTCGGCTACAAGCTGCTGTGGGTGCTGTTGTGGTCGAACCTGATGGCGATTCTGGTGCAGTATCTTGCCGCCAAGCTGGGCATCGCCACGGGAAAGACTCTTCCTGAGAACTGCCGCGACCGCTTCTCGCGACCCGTGACCCTATTTCTCTGGATCACGGCGGAAGTCTCCGCCATAGCCACCGACCTTGCCGAGTTTCTCGGCGCCGCGCTCGGTTTTTACCTCCTCTTTGGCCCGCGCTTTCTGCTCTACGGCTGGAGCAAGACTGAAATTCTGCTCGTCGCCGCCGCCTTTTCCGCCGTTCTCGTTTTTGCCCTGCTTCTGCTTGAGTTGTGGGGCTTCCGCAAGCTGGAACTTGCCATTATGGGCTTCGTCTGCGTCATCGGCGTCTGCTACGCCGTGGAGATGCTGATGATTCGCCCCGACTGGGCGGACATCGCCCTGCACACGCTGGTTCCCAACCTCGACAGGAAAAGCGTCTACATCGCCGTCTCGATGCTGGGGGCCACTGTGATGCCCCACGTTGTTTATCTGCATTCAGCGCTGGTGCAGCCGCGCAGCCTGGCTGGGCCGGTCATCGGCACACGAGGCAAGTACCTGGCCCGCCTGCGCCACCTGCGCTATGAAACCATCGACGTTTTTGTCGCCATGAATGCCGCCTGGCTGGTGAACTCGGCCATGGTGGTCGTGGCCGCGGCGGTGTTCGGCGGGCAGGTTCTCGCCAATCCGATCGAGGACGCGCACCGCACCCTGGGACCGCTCCTGGGCCCGGCCTCCGCACTGATCTTCGCCATCGCTCTGCTGTGCTCCGGGCTATCCTCTTCGACTGTCGGAACCATGGCCGGCCAGGTCATTATCGAGGGCTTCCTCCACATCCGCTTCAGCATTTTCCTGCGCCGGCTGCTCACGCTGGCCCCCGCCATCGCCGTCATCGCCGTGGGGCTCGACCCGCTCCGGATTCTTATTCTGTCGCAGGTGGTTCTGAGCTTCGCCCTGCCCTTCGCCCTGGTTCCGCTGCTCATGCTCACCGGCAGCCGGGAGGTAATGAAGCAGTTCGTCAACAACCGCGTGACCCACTTGCTGGGCTGGCTGACCGTAAGCGTGATCATCGTGCTGAACGTGATTCTGCTGTGGCAGACGTTCGCGGGTTAAGGGCGACCGCCATCAGTAGTCGAGCATGACCGCGTGCGCGCTCGGCTTCACCGCGTAATGGCATTGCGGCGTGTCAGTGGAATTGACGGCGATGGACCATTTCGGATTGGAAATCTGGCGCAGATACTGGTCGAAGAGGGTGATGTTGTCGAAGCGCACCCGCCGGTCCAGTGGATAGTCGCCGCAGGTCGTGGGATAGTACGCTTCGAGGACCCCGCCGAACGCCCAGTTGAAGGTCTGCCCGTCGCTGGGAGTATCGCTCAGAGTGGTGCTCTTGCCCGTGGTCATATCGAGGATGAGCACGTTCCACGTCGCGCAGGCGAGGGTTCCCGGAGCGCAGGTGCTGGTCACGGAGCCATAGATATCGTCGCCGGAGCGGACGCTGACGGCGGGACTGCTGGTGGCGATGCCGTTCAAACAGCAGTTCCAGCTTGCTATCGTCCACTGGCCCTGATTCCACTGCAAAACGGGTTGCAGGATGCTTTCGGTATTGCTGATGTCCTCGAATCCAGGAAAGTAAAAGAGGACTTGTCCGTCGTCGGCGAGAGGCCGGTCGGGAACAGTCCACGTGCCGACAAGCGCTCCGTATGTCTTTTTGGCGGAGCCGGTCGAGATGTTGGCGTTTTCAACCCATCCGTCAATTGCGGAGGGCGTGGTTTTCTGCAACAAGAGCGCGTTTGCGGCTGCGCCCGCGGGATTACCCCCTTGCATGTAGTGTGGATGGGCGCAGACGGCGGCGGTTTCCTCCACAACTCCGTCGGCATGCTCGATCCGTCCATCGGCGAGGAGATGCTCGCCGATGGCGAGGCTCTGTACGCAGGAAAGATGGAAGAAGCCGAAGGGCGTGATCACGTATCCGTCGGGAACATTGGCGGGGCGGGTTGGTCCGGCTTCGGGCGGCGTGTTGGCGACGGCCTGCTGAGGAGCTGCGGGCCGCACCGCGCCGAAAGCGAGAATTGCCGGCGCGCCCGCCGAGGCGGCACCGAAGACGAGGATCGCAAGGAATCCTTGGATGCGTGTGGCTTTCATGTCTGCTCCTCTCGCGCAAGAAGTGAATCGGTTTCGCAGCTTGGGGGAGCTGAAACGAAAAACCATCAATTCTGGGAGCGGCGCATCCGGACTGTCAATAGGGATTTAACGTGCTTTTGATGAAATGAAAGCGTGCGAAAACGTGCCGTCGCCCATGGTGATTTGGCGTTCGCAGCCGTCCTGCTCAGATGGCGAAATTCAGCAGGACTGAATTGACGAAGCCCAGCAGCGGATTCACGAACAGCGCCAGCAGCGGCCCGCCCAGGAAGAGGAAAACCAGCAGCCCGATGATCCCGATGCGGTCATACATCCGTAGAGCGTTGTAGGGAAGAAAGTGGCGCAGCACGTGCGAGCCATCCAGCGGCGGCAGTGGGATCAGGTTGAACACCGCCAGGATCACGTTCAACCAGACCGATAGGTAAAGGAAGATCGCGATGGGGACCGCTGGGCTCGACAAGCTCAAGCCCGGGCCGGGAACGCCGCCCGCAAGCTCGCGGACCATTTCCGCCCCCGCCACATTCAGCCGCGCCAGCAGGATGAGGAGCACGGTAGCGACCAC
Source organism: Acidobacteriaceae bacterium (assembly GCA_049680085.1). Lineage (GTDB taxonomy): Bacteria > Acidobacteriota > Terriglobia > Terriglobales > Acidobacteriaceae > Silvibacterium. Next base: position 1,237 of record JBAUHD010000400.1, on the reverse strand, counting down.
CGCCGCCAGCATATTGCTCACCGGTCCGGCCAGCGTGGTCAGGATGTCATCTCGACGCAGGTTCTTGAAGTTCTGGGTGGTCACGGGCGTGGGCTTGGCCCAGCCGATCAGGAACCCCGCGGGAAACAGAAAGAGCATCGCCAGCGGAACCAGAATGGTGCCGAACGGATCAATATGCTTCACCGGATTCAGCGTAAGCCGTCCCAGCATTCGCGCCGTGGGGTCGCCCAGGCGCGACGCCATCCACGCATGAGCGGCCTCATGCAGGCTCAAAGCAAAAACCAGAATCGCAAACTCAAAGATTTTCAGAACAACTTTTTGGTTCATGAGCTATAGACGATGCTAACAGCGTTCCCTCACTCCAATCGCTTCGCCTCCCGCTTGGTCTTGAGCTGCCGGGCCGGGATGCCGCCGGAGATCGTATGCGCGCCGAGTTCTCGCGTCGCAACTCCCATGGCCCCCAGCGTGGCGTCCTCGCCAACGTTCACCCCGGCCATTACGGACGAGTGATAGGTGAGCCGGGCGCGCGGGCCGATGACGGTCTTACGGTTCTCCACAATGGCGCCGTCGATGGGGTCATGCGCGTGGGAGTAGACCGAGGCGAAGTCGGAAATGGAGGTGCCTTTCTTGATGATGAGCTCGCCGCGGTCATCCAGCATGACGTATTTGTGGATGACGCAATCGTCCTCAATGGTGAGGTTGTAGCCAAAGCTGAACTCGACTCCGTGAAAAATCTTGACGTTCTTGCCGATGCTTTTGAAGATGTGCCTGCCCAGCATGGCGCGGAAGCGGAAGCCCAGCCAATGATTCAGCGCGACGGGCGAGCGGTCAAACATCTGCCAGAACCAGATGAGCGGCTTGATGGGCGCGTATTTTTCCGCGTCGATGTCGCCGTAGTACTCCGGCTCGAGCGTGACATTGGCCGGGTCGAGCGAAAGTTGCAGCACGTTGAACGGCAGTTCGGTGGCGAGCGCGAAGTTCAGGTTGCCGCCGCGCGGAGTTCCCAGCATCAACTGATGCAGGTTGTCGCGCACCAGCTCCGCGCGCAGAGACGGCTTCTTATGCCGGGTCAGCTCGTCGTCAAGGTAGTCAATCCATCGCGTGAAGACCTCTTTGGCTTCGCGCGTAGGCTCAAGGTCGCGATAGGCGTATCGGGGCATGGTGTCCTCGGAAACTATTCGACGGCAAAGACGGCGTGGACGGTGGCGGATTCCTCGATCTTTTGGGGATTGATGGC
>JBAUHD010000399.1:0-17205 GCA_049680085.1 Acidobacteriaceae bacterium | reverse complement strand
GCAAGATCCGCAACCTCGTCGTCCGGCAGGGCATGACGCTCGCGATTGTCGGCGTGGTCATTGGCACAGGAGCCGCCTTCGGGCTCACGCATTTCATCGCCAGCTTTCTTTATGGAGTGAAAGCGTGGGACCCGCTGGTTTTTGTTTCCGTGCCGATTATTCTGGCGCTGGTGGCGTTCGCCGCCACGTGGATTCCAGCGCAGCGCGCCTCGAGGCTGGACCCGATGGAGGCTCTGCGGATCGAATAGGTGGACTCGCTGGCAAGCGTGTCGCGGGTTGCTGCGTTCCATTTACGATGAAGGAAGCCGACCGATTGGCAGGGTTCGCGGCAAACTTGTCGCGGGAAACTCCCGGCGGAGTGTCCTCCCAAACAGTCGTTGAGAATGTCATGTCAGAACACATCAGGTGAATCGTAAAGGAATGCACAGACGAAGCTTTCTAAAATATTCTTCGATGGCGGTTCTGGCCGGAGCTTGTCGATCGCTTCAAGCGAATGGCGCGGAGAATAACCTTGTCTCGCAGCCAAGGTTCCCAGACTCTAGCAGGAAGTGGAAGCGCACCTGGGACGCGGCGGTTGCGACCTTGGAGGGTAATGCGACGCGGCTCTCGCCTTACAATCATCCGGTCTTGATTGAGGGTGCTGAGTACCGTGGAATCTGGCAGGAATGCGCCCCGCTGGAAGCGCTCGTGTACGCGGGTCTGGCGGAATTTCTGCCGCCGAGCAATGGGCGGCCAACCCCGATTGGCCTTGCACGCGCGAACCATATGGCGTTCTTCGCCTTGCAGAAACACGACGGCCAACTACCTGCTTATATCCGGATGAAGGAGGCAGGGTTCGGCCAGATACAGATGGTGGTCCCAATCGCCGCGACCGCATGGGAGCTTGTACAGCACACCAGAGATGAGGAACTGCTATCGGCGGCTTATGCGGCCTGTAGCCGTTGGGATATGTGGCTGCGGCAATATCGCGACACGCGCAAGACGGGTTTAGTGGAGGGCTTCTGTACCTTTGACACGGGGATGGATAATAGCCCACGGTGGGCTGGAATTCCCGATGCGTGCCCAGGGAAAGATGCACGGATTTGCCCGCCATTGGGGTTGCTGCCGCGGCTGTGCCCGGACCTTTCAGCAACGGCATACGGCGGGCGCGTGGCACTGTCAGCCATGGCCCACGCGCTCGGCAAACAGGCTGAAGCGGACCGCTGGCGCGAGGACGCGGAGACAATCCGGCGGCTTATTATCGAGAAACTCTACTGCCCGAAAGACGCTGCATTCTACGATCTTGATGCTCAAAACAAGTTTGTGCGCGTGCGTTCGATCGCGATCACCCGCGTGATGGGCGAACATGTGCTGAAGCTGGATATCCCTTCTGACCGAGACATTTTCGATACTGTGTGGGCCAGGCAACTGCACAACCCCAAGGCATTCTGGTCTCCTTTCCCTTTTCCCTCGATCGCGCTGAATGATCCGACGTTTGTACGGCCAATTCCGAACAACAGCTGGGGCGGACCCGCACAAGCGCTGACGGCTCTTCGCGCTCCACGCTGGATGGAGCACTACGGCAAGCATAAGGAACTGGCCCAATTGATGCGGCAGTGGGTCGTTGCGATCAATGCGTCGGGCGATCCAGCCGGGAGGACGTACGAGCAGATGGATCCAATCACGGGCCACTTCACAGCCCATAGCGAGAACGGATATTCGCCGGCGGCTCTCGTGTACCTGGAGTTTATACGGCGACTGAATGGAAACTTTCCTTCCGGCACAGAGCCGCAGCGCAGAGATGCAGTACCGTCGGCGGCTGGCTGAGAGCTTTCGCTGTGGTCCGCAAGCTCAACATGGATTCGACTGCAAGATTGTGTTCCGCGGATTCAGGAAAAATGATTCTTTAGGAAGATGACCGTCCCGGAAGCTGGAGGGAGCGTAACCTGGATCGCGCCCGCTCTGACGGCAACGCTTTCCTCGCGCAGCGGCTTCCATGTTTCGCCCGCGAGGAAGGTGGTGCCCGCCAAGGTGACTCCTGAGGTTGCGGTGAGGCTCGGCGCCTCTAACCGCCAAAGCGTTGCGCGGTGTGTGGAAGGAATCTTCAGGGCAAGCTCCTGTTTGGGGTCTTTGTTCAGCACTATGACACGCATACTCCCATCAGGCATTCCCGCAGCCCACGCCGTCGCCGCCACCGGAGAGACCTCCAGATGCACCGGAAGCATTCTGCCGCCTGCCAGGACACCGGCGGCTTTCATTCCGTAGAAAATGGGCCGCGCTGTAAAGCCAGCCTCCCGGCTGCCTGCAATGGGTGTGTAGAAACTGCCTTGCACGGCAGCCGCCGCGGCGTTCGCACTCATGTGCTCTCCGGGTAGGTGACCGCCCAGCGCCATCCTGATCTGTTTGGATCCGCCGCCGTGGAGATTCACGCCTGCCGTTCCCTGGCTCGCAAGTTCCAACAGGAACTCGGCAGCCCATAGAGCAGAACAAAATGCGTTGCTTAACCCCGGTTTGCCGCCACGATAGCAGGAGTTTCCTTCTGTCATCCGGTAAACGATGTTCGCCTGCGCCGCTGCGGCGGTCATGCGGTCGAGCGCATCTTCGAACCTGAGGTCGGGAGCCAGCAGCCGCTCGACTGTTGTATGCGGGCTATCCGGCGGCCCTTCAGCATAGTAATGCCCAGTGCAGGCTACGATTCTGCCCGGTAGCGCCTTGGGCGCTTCTTCTGCAAACCGAACTATCCACTCGGCATTTGACCCGACATCCGGTCCGCCAAAACGCGCGTGTGGCACGCGCTGAATCACCGCGTGCGCGATGGCCAGCCATTGCCTAAGGTACTGCTCGAAATCCCAGCCTGAGGGGCGCAGCCGGTTGCTCGCATTGCTGTAATACTCCGGCTCATTTCCGATCTGAAAGAAGAGCAGGCGCGGGCCAAGAGTCTTGGCAACATAAGCCGCTTCTTCGGCGTCACGATCCGGAGTGCCCGTGCCGAGGTTGAGACCATAGATTGCTTTCCATCCCGTTGCATGCAGAAAACCAGCCAGCCGATCGATCGCAACCGGCTCAATCGCGGTAAATTGCTGGGGCATCCAGTTCCCCTGGCTATTGGCGGAGACAGGCATAGGAGGCGGCTGTTCGGCGGAGCTGATCTTCCACCAGCAGAATTCGCTGGAGTTGCCGCCAATGCGCAATATGCCCTGCTGGCTGAGAGAGCAAAACAGAGAGATAAGTTCCCTGTTATCGGGCGCGAAGAAAGATGGGTCGGCCAATTGCGCGGTTTCATAACTAAGACCGATGTAATCGAGAGGCACAGGAGCGGCGGAGGGCTTCCCGAAAGAAAGCCGATTGTCACCTGCGAATGCCTGGGCGCTGGGCACTGCGCTCAGGGCGGCTGCGGCCATCAATGATCTGAGTAGCTGGCGGCGCGTCACTCCCCCAGTACCACAGAGCGTCTGCTCGGCGATATGGGCGTACTTTGGGTCAGGTTTGTACAATTGGGTCCCAGATTAAAAAGGCGAGGGTTCGGTATCTGCTTGACAAGGTTAGTTTGAATTGGTGGACGCGGTGGGAATTGAACCCACAACCTGTCGATTAAGAGTCGAATGCTCTGCCAGTTGAGCTACGCGTCCACAAGCGGCCGATCGGCGGGGATCGGGAATGAAGCGGGCTGGAAGCGCACCGGAATTTCCCCGGCGCTCTTTGAAATATAACACAGATGCGCTGGGCGGAAATGCTTCGCCGGAGCCGGGCGAATGGTCGTCAGAAGGTGAAGGAGAGGCCGCCTTCGATCGCGCGCGGGGCCTGCGCGAAGTAGAGCACGCTGCCGTCGCTGGAGACGAATGGGCGGTAGCCCTCAGCGAGAAGATTGCGCACGTCCACCATTGCTTCCATGCCGTTGGGCATGCAGCGCAGATGCACCGGCTGCCGCAGGAGAAAGCTGAGGTAGGGGTCGGAAAGATTTTTGTTGAAGGGATCGACGGCCGTGACCGCGTCCGGCTGCTGCCAGCGATAGGAGGCGCGCCACTCGGTTCCCGCGTGCTTCAGCTTGCCGGCAAAGGCCGCCGAGACCATTCCGGTCTGGTGCGGGCGCAGGCTGGCAAGCCCCTGCTGGAGTGTGACGGGCGCGGAGGAAACATTCATTTGCAGCGCGCTGCCCATTCCTCCGCTCAAGACCAGCGACATGTTGCGGGGCATCATGTCGCGCAGATCGGCGACAAATCCGGCGCCCGCGTAGTCCTGACCCGCGACTTCAAAGGTGTTGGTGGAGGAGTCGTAGAGAAGATTGCCGCTCTTCCAGTCGGCTGCCGAGATGTCCCCGCCGCCGTTGACCATCGGGTTGTCGACGCGGTCATGGAAGACGGTGACCCGCATGCGGAGGGCACCCGAAGTTTGGGCATAAGAAACTTCCTGGTGCAGGCCGTGCTCGAGCACCATGCGGCCGTCGCGCTCGGCGATGGCCGGAGAGAGCGTGTCGGCGCGATCGAGCATGTCGGCGCGCTGGACACCCGGCGCGGTGGCGACGCGATAGGAAACAATTCCGTCGCCGGCGCGCACGTGGACGGCGGCGAAGGGATGGTTGGCAATTTGAGTGCCGGCCATGTGGACGATTTCCGTCTCGCCGCCGGCTTCAAGGCCAATGGCGGGCGTCAGCTCGAGGGACTCGGCGGTGCGGAAGATCATGGCCTGGACGCCGCGCAGGTCGGGGCCTCCGGCAATTTCCGGGCGATCCACAAACGCGGCCACGGTGCGCAGGGTGCTGCCCAGCCCGAGTTGCTGCTCGTAACCGACCACGGTATTGAGCGATGTCCCCTGGGACTGGCTGAGGTCGGCGCGCAGGATCAACTGGCGGGTATCGTCGTTGAGACGCTCCATCTCGAAGTCATGATGGATGCCTCCCTGGCCGAAGCCGCTCTGGCCGCCGCGAATCGTGACTCTGGCCTTGAGAGCGGCATTCTGGCCGTCACCTTCGGAGACGACCACCAGCGGGCCGTCCTGGAGCATCCGCAGCAGGGGCTTGTTGGCGGAGAGGCGCAGCGTCCACTCCCAGTCATCGCGCGGCTCGTCCACCTGGCGCGACTGCGCGGGAAGCCATCGGAAGGCCTGGTAAAGAGTGTCCAGCGTGAGGTTGACGACGGTCCTGGAGTTGGCGGCGATGTGGAGGTTTTCCCGGAGGGTGGGAAGAAAGAGCGAAGCAGTGGCCTTGACGCCGTACACGCCGGGCAGCACCTTGGTGAGCGAATAGCGCCCCTGATCGTCAGTAAAGGTTTCGGAAACGACGGTGAGGCCGGAGTTGACGAGCTGCACCAGCGCGCCGATCTGCGGGGCGCCACTGGCGTCGCGCACAACTCCACTGACTGTTCCCGGGGTGGCGGCGCAGGCCGGGAGGGCGATTGCCGCAAGGAACAGTGCAAGAGCTGGGGCGACTATGGAAAACCGTCGGTTCACTGATTCAATCGTTAAGTTGCTTCCTGGCCTTTTGCTCCGATCAGGTTTCAATCAGATATCAAAATGGATAGCGGGGCTCTGCGGCGGCTTATCCAGGACATGAATCACGGCACAAAGAACAGTGCCAAGTCTATTCAACCGTAAACGGGGCTGATTGTGCAATCTCCTGTTTGGAAATGCTGTCATCCACCATTATTTTGACAATGTACTTGCCGGGCTGCAAGCTGGCAAGCGGGACGCTCTTTTCAATCGTGAGCTGGTCCATGTTGGCGCCCAGCGTGTGGGAATTCTCCGAGGTGTCGAGCAGCGTCTTTTGGGTGCTCGTATCGATGATCTCGTAGGTGATTTTCGCCTCGTTCTGTTTGGTTTTGTCGCCGATGCCGAGGTTGTAGACCTGCATCCAGAAGTTCAGGTTCTGGTTGCGGTGGAAAACGGCCGGCGTCGCCGCGCTGTTTGAGACCCGGGGCCGGATGTAAGTGTTGCCGATGATGAAGCTCCCGGTGCCGATCTGCTTGGCCGGGACGCGCTCCATTTTGTCGGCCAGAATCAGAGACGAGGCGGAAAGCTGGTCGTCATCGTAGCGCGGCACGTTAATGGCCTGGGCGTAAACGCCCACATGGTCGGGATTGTTCACGTCCTTGACGGCGATGTCCAGACGGTAGCGTCCGGGGCGGAGCGGCAGCGCCTTCCAGTAGAGGTCTTGATTGTTCAGCGTTTTCGGCAGCAACTCCATCGGTTCTTCGACGGCCACCGTGTCCTCAAAGGTCTGCACGACGCGGTCGGTAATGGTGGAGACGCGGCCGAAGATATTCACGACGCCCTTGGATACGCCGTCAGTGGTCTTGAAGGTGACGTCGCGATTTTTGATCTGGATGGTGATGGGCACCAGGATCGTGTCATCGGTCACCTTCACAAAATCGGTGCGCACATCAAAAGGAAAGATGGGCCCGGTCAGCAGTTTGTGGTTCGCTACAAAGGATTCGAGGTCCTTGAACTTGATGACGGGCGGGGCTTGCAGCTTGGCAAAAAGCTCCAGACGGTCGAATTCCTTGGCCTGCTGCTGGCTGGAGAACGGCCCGTTTCCGAGCGTCTCCAGGCCGTTGGTGGAGCGCTGCGAGCGCTTGGCCATGCCCATCTGCTCATATAAGGTCTGGCCGGCGCCGGGGACATGCTGAAGGGCATCCTTCTTGCCGCGATCGATGGTCATTTCGTAATCGCCGCACATGCAGGTGTCCACAAACTCGATATCGACGTTGCTGCCGATGCCGTCCAGGTAGCGGTAGTGCCAGTCCTCGAAGGGATAAGTGGTGGTCTCGCCGCCGCCTTCATCGATGGGACGCTCGTACTGGCCGCCGCTGGGGTGCGATTCGGTGCTGTCGGGCGGACCGAACTTGATGTAGATCATGCCGCGGTCGGTGAACTGGCCGGGCTTGCCGGCGGCGAAATGCTCATCGGCATAGGCGATGCGGCGGTAGTGCTCTTCGCGGTAGGTGTTTTCAGGCGAATCGGGATCGGGATTGCGGCGGCGCCAGAACTGCTCGATGAAGGCGTCGCGCTCCTCGTCATTGCTCAGGCTCTTGAAGGCCTTCCGCTCCTGGTCGGAAATGATCCAGCGAACATCCTGGTCCAGCCACTTCTTATAGGTGCCGTGCAGCTCCTGGCTGAGTTCCTTCTGCTGCTTGAAGCGCTCCTGGTCGGAAAGCTTGCGGGTGAGGGGGTTCTGTTGGTCCTGGCCGCTCTGGGCGGTCTGGGAGCCGTCGCCCCGCGGCGCGCGGGCGTGCGCGCTGGGAATCGAAACAACCGCGCCGAAGGCGATCGCGAGAATCATGGTGAAACGACCGGTCTGCATGCGGCTTTGACTGCTCCTGTACAGCAGCTTGATTTTACGGCGTGGCGGGGCTACTTTCAAGCGCATTCGCGCGCCATTAGCATGCTCACTTCCTCAAAACCGCCGCGTCCCTGATATTATCTTGTGTATTCTTCCGTCGCGTCGCCGTTGCGTAGGAAACCGGCTCCGGAGGGGAACTATTTCCGGCGCCGCTGCGTAATTTTGTCTGAAGCAGGCAGTGGAATCCGCTCACAGGAAATCAGGCTTGAAGAAAATCATCGTCGTCGTTATCGCCGTTCTGGTTGTCGCCGGAATCGTCACATTCACCGTGGTGCGCGCGCAGGCCGGGTATACCAAAGTGATGACCGCCAAGGCGGTGCGCCAGAATCTGGTTTCGACGGTCAGCGGGACCGGCCAGATCAAGCCGAAGACTTACGTGAACGTCGGCGCCGAAGCCCTGGGGCGCATCACCCACCTTTATGTAAAGGAAGGGGACCGCGTTCACAAGGGCCAGAGGCTGGCGACCATTGAAAATATCCAGCAGGAGGCCAACGTCAACGGGCAGAAAGCGGCCATTGCCGCGGCCCAGACCGACATCGCGGCCTCCATCGCCGCCGAGAAAACCCAGGAAGCCACAGTCGAGCACGCCAAGGCAGATCTGGAGCAGAAGGGGCTCGACTTCCACCGCGCCCAGGCTCTCTACAAGGCGCAGGTGATGTCGAAGCAGGATTTTGAGGCGAAAAAAGCAGCCTACGATCTGGATGTAGCCACGCTGGCGCAGGCCGAAGCCGCCGTGGCCCAGGCCAAGGCGCAGACCGCCTCGGCGCGCGGCCACATGAACACCCAGAAGGCCAGCCTGGTCGCCAACGTCAATGCCTACCAGAAGACCATCGCCATTGCTCCGTTTAACGGGATTGTGACGAACCTGCCGGTCCGCGAGGGCGAGACGGTGGTGCCCGGCATTCAGGACACCAACGGTTCGGTGCTGATGACGCTGGCCGATGTCTCCGTCATCACAGCCGAGGTCAAGGTCGATGAGACGGACATTATTAATGTCGCTCTGGGCCAGCCGGCGGATGTGACGATAGACGCGATTCCGGGCAAGGTTTTCAAGGGTCATGTGACCGAAGTCGGCGACCAGGCGCTGCTGCGCTCGACCGGTCTGGCGACCAGCCAGACCACCAGCGGCCAGGAAGAAGCCAAGGACTTCAAGGTCGTCATTACGATCGACCATCCCACGGCGGAGCTGAAGCCGGGCTTGTCGACAACCGCGAAGATTACGACCGCGACGCGGCAGGACGCGCTCGTGATTCCGATTCAGGCGCTGGTGATGAGGGACCCGAACGCCAAGCCGGGGACGGTGCAGGCGCAGTCCAATGACCCGTCGCAGGACCCGAAGGATGTTCAGGGCGTCTTTGTGGTTCACAACGAGAAGGGCAAGCTGCGCGCCGACTTTGTGCCGGTGACAACCGGCATTACCGGCGTTACCAACATTCAGGTGCTCAGCGGCCTGAAGCCGGGAGACGAAATCGTCAGCGGAACTTTCCGGGTGCTGCGGGACCTGAAAAACGACGCGCTCCTCAAGCGCGACAACACGCCACCGGCGCCGCCGAAGGATTCGGATTCGGACTCCTCGTCCTCGTAAAATAGAAGCGTACGACACGACCAGGAGAGACGATGGCCATCGACACCAGGCAGGAAACAGAAGGGACATCCAGGCCGGGGGTCCCGTCGGGCGACGTGATCGTCGTCGAGGATCTGTGGAAGACCTACAGCATGGGCCAGCAGGAGGTCCACGCGCTGCAAGGGATCACGCTGCGCATCCGCCACAACGAATATGTGGCGATCATGGGGCCGTCGGGCTCGGGCAAGTCCACGCTGATGAACCTGATCGGCTGCCTCGACACGCCCACCAAAGGCAAATACTGGCTGAGCGGGCATCTGGTCAGCGACCTGAATGACGACGAGTTGGCCCGCATTCGCAACAAGGAGATCGGCTTCGTCTTCCAGACCTTCAACCTGCTGGCCCGGGCCACGGCGCTGCACAACGTGGAGCTTCCGCTGATCTATAACGGAACCTCGGCCGCCGAGCGCATCGAGCGCGCTAAGGAGTCGCTCCGCTCGGTGAATCTTGAAGAGCGGATGCACCACAAGCCGAACGAGCTTTCCGGCGGCCAGCGGCAGAGGGTGGCGATTGCGCGCGCGCTGGTCAACCGGCCGTCGATCATCCTGGCCGATGAGCCTACCGGGAACCTGGACTCGAAGACCGGCGAAGAGATTATGGCGCTGTTTGATAACCTCCACGCGCACGGCCACACCATCGTGCTCGTCACCCACGAGCCGGGCATTTCCGAATACGCCCACCGCGTCGTCCACATCCGCGACGGAAAAATCTTTTCCGACCAGCCCTCGTCAAGGGCGCCGAGAACCTGAAGCCAGAGAAAGAGCTCAGGGCTCGGAAGAAGCCTGCGCCCGCATTGATGCGGCATTGCTTTTCGCCTTTTTCTCGCGCCCTGATCATGTTTTGCCGTGAACCCCAAGCCCTGATTCCTGGGGCCGGAGCCCTTATCCCTGAGCCCTCGCTCTTTCCCCTAATCCCCTTCCCCTTTCCCGCCGATAAGCTCTCTAGAACATCAGGAGGGGTCCTTGCAAGCTGCCCATTTCATCGACGAAAGGCCCCGGACCGCCGCGCTTTATCGTCCGGACTACCGTCCTGACTGGAACTTCGGCCCGATGGCGGGCCGCAGTCCCGCCATGCAGCAGCTTTTTTCGCAGATGCGTCACACGGCGCGTCATTTGCGCGTGGCCGCGATTGAGGGTGAGAGCGGGACGGGGAAGATGCTGGCGGCGCGCGCGCTTCACGAATTGGGTCTGAATCCGCCGGCGCCCTTTGTTCCCTGCCCGGCGGCGCAATTTCTGGATGCGCGGAACCTGACGGCGGCGGGGTCGCCCGCAGCCGCGGGCTCGGAATTTTCCTCGGTTCCGGCGCTGAAGCAGGCCTGCGGCGGCACTCTGGCGCTGACCCGCGTGGACGAGCTGTCGGCGGCGCAGCAGGCGCGCCTGCTCGAATTCCTGCAATGGATTGACTACCAGCATATTCAGCTCGCGCTCGGCTCGATTCCGCGCCAGATACTCTGCCTCTCCGGTCGGTCGCTGCGACGGCTTGCCTCGAGCGGCGTTTTGCGCGCCGACCTTGCCAGCCGCCTCACGACCATTCGCTTTGCGCTGCCGCCGCTGCGCGAGCGGCGAGAAGACATTCCGCTGCTGGCTGAGCTGTTTGCGCGCCAGTTCTCGGCCATGCACGGCAAGCCGATTCGCGGACTCGGACCGCAAACCCTTCCCCGGCTGGTGCAGCACTCCTGGCCGGGCAATGTGCGCGAGCTTGAAAGCGCGATTCACGCAGCGGCGCTCAGTTGCCAAGGGCAGTGGATCCGGCCCATTGATTTGCCGGCGCTGAAGGTTGCGCCGGTCGCGTCTGCCGCACAACCGGCACCCCGCGCGTCCGTCCCGGACGAGGACCCCAACCTCGATCGCGCCATCCTGCGCCACATTCAATGGGTACTGGCGCGGGTGGAAGGCAATAAATTGCGGGCGGCAAAAATGCTCGGCATCAGCCGCTCCACACTCTATCGCCTGCTCGACTCGGCGTCCGCTCCCAGCCCCAGCTGAGGGCTGATCTGCGGGCGTTCGTCCAGCCCACCCTGTCGCAAAGAACGCGGCCGGGATGGTGCACCCGGCAAATTCGGCGCGCGCTGAGGGGCAACAGCTTTTCTTTCCGCAGAAAACATTTTTCACTCCCGACCAGCGGGAGGGCCAATCGGGCTAGCGCCGGGTTGGCGCGAAGCGCGTGTGCCTGGACGGCCAGTCCGGCTTGCGCTTTTCCAGAAATGCTCGCACGCCTTCCTTGAAGTCCTCGCTGGACCGCGCCACCACGTTCGCTACGATCGCGGCCTCGATCTCCGCGTCCAGCCGCGCGCGCGCGTGATCGCTCAACAGCCGCTTGGTGGCCGCGATGGCCTGAGGGCTGTTCTGCAAGAGCGTCCCGGCCAGCGCATGGGACTCCCGCATCAACTCTGCCGCGGGAACCATTCGTGTGACCAGCCCCATCTCCAATGCCTCCTGGGTTTGAATCAGCCGTCCGGTGAGCAAAAGATCGCGCGCTCGCTTGTCGCCAACCTGCTGCCGCAAAAATGCCGACACAATTGCCGGGATGAAACCGATGCGCACTTCGGTGTAGCCGAACTTTGCCTCGGGTGCCGCCAGCGTGAAGTCGCACACCGTCGCCAGCCCCATGCCGCCAGCGACCGCCGCGCCATTCACCGCCGCAATCGTTGGCTTGGGCAAGTCATACAGCGTTCGCATCAGGCGCGCAATCTGCTCCGTGTCTGCGCGATGCTCCTCCATCGTTTTCGCGGCCAGCGCCTCCAGATGCGCGAGGTCCATGCCGGCGCAAAAGGCGTTGCCCGCGCCGGTGAGCAGGACCACGCCGCAACTCGCGTCTTGCGCAGCCGCTTCCAGCGCGCGCGTGAGCTGGTCGATCATTGCCGCATTCAGCGCGTTCCGCTTCTCTGGACGGTTCAGCGTGATGGCGACTACACCGCCTTCGGTCTCCACCTTCAATGTCGAGTCGTGGATCATGTGCTTTCACTCCAAGTGTCGAAAAAAACTATTCCCCGACCAACGGGAGGGCCACTCAGGCCGGATTCACGAAGACGCGAAGCGGGTATGCCTGGACGGCGAGTCCCCGAATTTTTCTTCGATCCCGCGCGTTGCTTGGATGAACCCATCAAGCGGACTCAGCGACGGAAGCTCCGCGCCCAGGCGCTTCAGTTCCGCAATCGCGATTTCCGTCGGCAGATTTCCCACCAGTGCGTCCTGCGCAAAAGGACATCCGCCCAGCCCGCCAATCGCCATATCGAAGCGCCGAATACCCGCGCCGTAGGCCGCCGCAACTTTGGCCGCGGCATCGTCTGCGCGCGCGTGTAGATGCACGCCCAACTCCACCGGCTCCGGCAGCGCAGGCCTGACCGCCGCAACCAGCGCGGCTATTGGCTCAGGCGAGGCCACGCCGACCGTGTCGGCGAGCGATATCTGCTCGATGCCCATGTCCGCAATCAGATCGCAGGCCGAGATCACCTCTTCCGCCGACCACGCATCGCCGTAGGGATTTCCAAAGGCCATGGAGATATAAACGACCACGCGAAGCCCTGCCTTGTAGGCCGCCTCGCCAATCGCCTCCAGAGCGTCAAGCGACTCCTCGGGACTCTGCCGCTGGTTGCGGCGCAAAAATTCCGGCGAAACTGAGTAGGGAAACCCCAGCGTCGTGACCGCACCGGTGGCGACCGCGCGCTCGGCGCTCTTCTTGTTGACCACGATTCCGATAATCTCCACATCCTCGGGAGCATCCAAACATGCCAGCACCTGCTCGGAGTCGGCCATTTGCGGAACCGCCGCCTTCGATACAAACGACACCGCGTCGATATGGCGGAAGCCTGCCGCGATCAGCGCGCGCAGGTAGTCCGCCTTGACCTCCGCCGGAATCACCTTTGGCAGCGCTTGCCAGGCGTCGCGCGGGCACTCGATCAGCTTGATTCGATGGGTCATCAGAGCCTCAGATACGGGTTCTGAAAGTGCGCCAGCAGATACGCCAGCCCGACACCGGCGGCGTGAAGAAAGACCACCACGTTCAGAGCAATCCAGAGCCCTTTGGACTTTATGATTCGCGCCATCAGCAGCCCGTAGAGCGGGAACTGCAAATACATGATCCACTGCGCCAATGAGTCGGCGAATGCGCCCGGCACTTGCAGCGCCGGATTCTGCACGATTTGCACAAAAGGATAGAGCAGCATGAGCCCGCCGGTGCCGGACAGCGCCAGAATGCTGGCCGCGCGCAGCGCCACCGGAGTCATCACAATGCCAAGCGCCAGCGGAATCCAGGCCGCCCAGGAAGAGCCGCTCTTCCTGTGCTTTCCTCTTACCGAACGAGCCGCCGTCGCCATGCCATGAGCATAACCGATGAAACCAATATCTCTGCAAACATCCAATCCCGACCAACGGGAGGGCCGGAGAATTCAGCACCTGGACTACGCGAAGCGCGTGTGCCTGGACGGCAAGTCCCGCGTGTGCCTGGACGGCAAGTCCCGCGTGTGCCTGGACGGCCAATCCCGCGTGTGGCGGGATGGCAAGTCCTACGTCTGCAAAATTCCGACGTTGAATTTCTCCACATCGGGGTTCAGCGCGCAGGCTTCCAGTGCGGTCAGCACCGCCTCGCGGGTCTTTGCCGGATCGAGTATCGCGTCCACCCAGAGCCGCGCCGCCGCGTACCGGCAGTCGGTCTGCTCGTCGTAGGTGGCCTTGATGGAGGCGGTCAGCTCCTGCTTTTCCGCGTCGCTCAGCTTCTTGCCTCCGCGCTCCAGGTGCCGCACGCGAATTTCCACCAGAGTCTGCGCCGCCGAGGCTCCGCTCATCACCGCATAGCGCGCCGTGGGCCAGGCGAAGATGAAGCGCGGATCGTAGGCCTTGCCGCACATCGCGTAGTTCCCCGCCCCGAAGGAACCACCTACGATCACCGTGATCTTCGGGACGGTGGAGTTGGCGACCGCCGTCACCATCTTGGCCCCGGCGCGGATGATGCCGCTCCATTCCGCGTCGCGCCCCACCATGAAGCCGTTCACGTCGTGGAGGAAAACCAGCGGGACCAGATTCTGGTTGCAGTCCATGATGAAGCGGGCGGCTTTGTCCGCGCTCTCGGCGTAGATGACGCCTCCGAACTCCATTCGCTTCTCGCCCGAGTGGCTGGTCTGCGTCTGCGAAATTTTCTGGTTCGCCACAATCCCCACGGCAAAGCCGCCTACGCGCGCGTATCCGCAAACCAGCGTGCGTCCGTAGTCGGGGCGATACTCGTCAAATTCGCTGCGGTCCACAAACCGCGCAATCACGTCGCGCATGTCGTAGGAGTTCGCCGCGGATTTGGAGGGATCAGGATCGAGCAGCGCGTACAGGTCCTGGGCGGGATACTTTGGGGCGTCTTTGGCGGGGTCGTAGGCGGAGCGGTGAAAGGGCGCGCCGGGCCTCTCGCCCATCTTCCCCACCAGCGACCGCAGCCGCGCGAGGCACAGATGATCGTTCGGCTCCTTGTAGTCCACCGTGCCGGAAATCTCCGCGTGCATGGTTGCGCCGCCCAATTCCTCCGCCGAATACTTCTGCCCAATCGCCGCCTGCACCAGCGCCGGCCCCGCCAGAAACAGTCCGCTGCCCTCGGTCATCAACACCGTGTCCGTCATCACCGGCAGATACGCGCCGCCCGCCACGCACATGCCCATAATGGCCGTGATCTGCGGAATCCCCATCGCCGACATCACCGCATTGTTGCGAAAGACGCGCCCAAAATCGTCCTGGTCCGGAAACACGTCCTCCTGCAGCGGCAAAAAAATCCCCGCCGAGTCCACCAGATACAGCACCGGAATCCGGTTCTCCATGGCGATATGTTGCGCGCGCAGAACCTTCTTCGCCGTCATGGGAAAAAACGCGCCCGCCTTCACCGTCGCGTCGTTGGCGACGATCACGCAAAGCCGCCCCGCAACCCGTCCCAAACCAGTCACGCATCCAGCAGACGGAGCGCCGCCCCACTCCTCGTACATCCCAAACGCGGCAAACAAACTCAACTCAAAAAACTCCGAACCTTCATCCAGCAGCAGCGCCAGCCGCTCCCGCGCCGTCAGCCGCTTCTTGTTGTGCTGCGACTCGACGGCCTTGGCCCCGCCGCCCTCGCGAACCACCGCCTCCTGCACGCGAATCTCCTCCAGCAGCCGCGCCATTCCCGACGCATTCGCCACCGCGCGCCTGCTCTTCGCATCCAGCTTCGAGGGGATAACGGTATTCAGAAAAGAAGAACCAGACTCAGACATGGACTCGCCAGATTAGCACGCGAAGCACAGGCGCGATACGACAGCGACAATCGAGGGAGCAGATCGCTAATGCGGAAAGAGGGATTTCCTGACTGTCTCTGAAACTACATCGACAAGAATTTTGTTCGCCGCATCGAAAAAGATGCTTCCACCCTTCTTGAATAGAAGCTTCATCTTGACAATTCCAATTTGCGTTCTTGGAGTGCTCTCTTGTGAAGCCAAATCAGGCAAAATCTCAACTAGCATTTTCCTGTCCTCTTCATCAAAGGCCTCAACATACTGAGCGACTTCGCGAACGGCTTCTAAATGAGATTCTGTCCATGGCAATGCCTTTCCGCAGTGAACGCAATACGCGTCGGGCTTGGGGCTAGGAGTCAAAAAAACAGCTTTCCTGTCCCCGCGCAGGGGCCCTTTGCATGAAGGACAACGATCAATCGTCGCGGACCCGCAAGAATGGCACCACACCTGCACCTGCCCAGTCATGCCCTCTTCCGCATCGGCCTCATTACTGATCACATGACCATTGAGGCAGGTCCTTTGCGTGCTGTGAGTAAACGAAAAATCCGTCAGTACACCCACTAGCCAAGATATATTAGCAGTCGGGTGCTGTTCCATGATAAACTAAGTCCACTGGACTAAGTTTTATGAAATCACCATGAACACCTACAACATCCACGAAGCCAAAACCCACCTCTCCCGCCTCATCGAGAAGGCCGTCAAAGGCGAGTCGTTCGTCATTGCTAAGGCGGGCAAGCCGATGGTGAAGGTGATCGCGCTCGATACTCCCGAGCCCTCGCAAAGGAAGCGCTTCGGCTTTATGGCCGGTCAGATCAAGGTCCCCGGCGATTTCAACACCATGGGCGCCCGAGAGATTCAGAAGCTCTTCGAGGGCGAAGAGTGAAGCTGCTGCTGGATACTCATCTGCTCCTCTGGGCGTCGGAAAGCGCCAAGCGCGTGCCGCGCCGCGCCCGCACTCTCATGTCCGCTCCCGGAAATGAGTTGCTTTTCAGCGTCGCCAGCTTATGGGAAATCGCCATTAAGAGAAGGCTGAACCGAGCCGATTTCCAAGTCGATCCCCGTATGCTCCGCCGTGGCCTCATCGACAACGGATATGTCGAATTGCCGATCTTCAGCGAGCACGCCGTCGCCATCGACGATTTGCCGCCAATCCACAAAGACCCTTTCGATCGGCTGCTCGTCGCCCAAGCCACAGTCGAAGGAATTACGCTATTGACCGACGACGCGACCGTAGCGAAATATCCCGGCCCGGTGCAGTTGGTATAGACCCGCTGACGCGGCCCGCTCCCGTTCGCCTATACTGCGTCTCGCCTGACGCGCGCAAAGATAAGAGGCCCACGCCAATGCCCACGAATAACTCCATTAAAATCGGCCCGCTTAAGAAAAGCGAACTCGAAGAGGCGGACCGCATCGTCCGGCTGGCGTTTGGAACATTTCTGGGAGTGCCCAATCCACTCGACTTCATGGGCGACCGCAGCTTCATCATGCCGCGCTGGCGCTCGTCTAATACCAAGTTCATCGCGGCGCGTGAAGGCGACCGCCTCATCGGGTTGAACGTGGTCATCCGCTGGGGATCGTTTGGCTTTTTCGGACCGCTGGCCGTGCTACCCGAGTACTGGGACCGCGGCGTGGCGCAGCGGTTGCTCAGCTCCACGATGGCCGTCTTCGACCGCTGGGGACTGCGCCGCACCGGCCTCTTCACTTTTGCGCAAAGCGCCAAGCACGTGGGCCTCTATCAGAAGTTCGGCTACTGGCCCGGCTACCTCACCGCTCTCATGACGCGCACGCCTGACGCCAACGCGGCGCAGCAGTCGCCGACCCTGCTCTCCGGCCTCGCAAAGGCCGAGCGCCAGCGGGTCATCCAGTCCTGCGCGAAGCTCACCGGCAAAATCGACAAGGGTCTCGACCTCAGCGACGAAATCCGCTCCGTGCTCAAGCAGCGCGTCGGCGATGTGGTGCTCACTCAAACGCGCGGCGCGCTCGACGGATTCGCCCTCTGCCTGACCGGCCCCGGATCGGAGGGCGGCG
>JBAUHD010000398.1:0-15451 GCA_049680085.1 Acidobacteriaceae bacterium | reverse complement strand
CGGAGTCTACGTAGATGGTTTCGCCGGTGACTCCGCTGGCTAAATCGCTGGCGAGATAGGCGGCGGTGTTGCCTACTTCGGACTGTTCGGTGTTGCGGTGCAGGGGGGCGCGCTCGGCGTGAGCCTTCAGCATTTCGGAGAGACCGCCGATGCCGCGCGCCGCCAGCGTTTTGATGGGACCGGCGGAGATGGCGTTGACGCGAATGTTCTGCCTGCCGAGGTCGGCGGCCAGGTAGCGGACGGTGGCTTCGAGCGCGGCCTTGGCGACTCCCATGACGTTGTAGTGGGGGATGACCTTTTCCGCTCCGTAGTAAGTCATGGTGATGATGCTGCCGCCGTCGGTCATCAGCGGCGCGGCCGCCCGGCTGAGCGCGATCAGCGAGTAGACGCTGATGTCGTGCGCAATGCGGAAGCCATCACGGGTGGTCTGGAGGAAGTCGTTCTTCAGCTCGTCGGCGGGCGCGAAGGCGACCGAGTGGACGAGGACATGGATTTTTCCGTACCGCTCCCTGACCTTCGCAAAGACCTGCTCGATTTCGGCGTCGTTCGACACATCGCACTGGAAGGCCTCGGCTCCGGGAAGCTCGGCGATGAGGTCCTGCGCCTCGGCCTTCATCCGCTCGTTCTGGTAGCCGATGGCGAGTTTGGCCCCAGCCTCGTGCAGCTTCTGGGCGATGCCCCAGGAGATGGAGCGCTTGTTGGCGAGTCCAAAAACGACGGCGACGCGGCCTTCCAGGTTGAGCATGACTCCTTGTTCCTCCAAAGAGATAAGAATAGCAGCCGCCGCTCGTGGGGCGCGTCAGGGTTTGGACAGCGCCCGTCCCAACCTTTATCCTCCCAGATCCATCAGCCGCACCTCCGGGATCGGTCGCCCCAGAAAGCGCGTGCCCAGCTCCCGGAATTTCTGCACGGAATCCGTCGCATAGAAGCTTCGCTGCGCGCCTTCGCCCGTCGGCGCGATTGGGCCCAGAAACCCGGCAACCTGCGCGGCGGTCGCTTCCGCCGAGTCGATGACCTTGATCGAGGCCGGAAGCTTGCGCTCAATGTTCGCGCGCAGCAGCGGGTAGTGCGTGCAGCCGAGCACCAGCGTATCCGGGCTCAGCCCCGCTTGCCGCGATTCTTCCAGCAGTTCGTTCAGATAAATATCGAGAACCTGCTCGGTCACGGGATGGTCGATCCATCCCTCTTCCACCAGCGGCACCAGCAGGGGACAGGCTTTTTCGTGGGCGCGAAGGCCGCGCTCGCGGCAGGCGGCGGCGTAGGCATGGCTTTCGACGGTGGCGGCGGTGGCCATGACCAGCACGTCTCCGGTTTTGGACGAGGCACGGGCGGCGTTGGCTCCGGTTTCAATGACGCCCAGCACGGGCACCGGCACGGACTCGCGAATGGCATCGAGCGCGAGCGCGGAAGCCGTGTTGCAGGCGATGACCAGGTATTCGGCTCCTTCGTCCACCAGAAAACGCGCGCTGGAAACCGCGTAGCGCGCAACCGTGGCCTGCGATTTGGCTCCGTAGGGAAGCCGCGCGGTGTCGCCCAGATAGACATAGCTGGCGGCGGGCAAGTGGTCGAGCAGCGCGCGAAACACGGTAAGGCCGCCGAAGCCGGAGTCAAAAACGCCAATTTTCATGGTTGCGGATTTCCTGGTCCTGTAGCGGTGTCGGTGGCAACGTAGGTGCGGGTAAGGTCGGCGTGTCCGGCAAGCGTCTGGGCGGGACGGCCGTCGATGAGAAACCGCACTTGCGTAATGGAAGGCAGGTTGGCGTGGAGCGTTCCGATAATCGAGAGCAGGGTCAGGGTTTCCGGCTCGATGCCCGAAGGTTGCGAGGCGGCAAAGGTGGCGCTGAAGTCCACGACGGCCAGCGTTCCGGCGCTTCCTGTGGGCGAACTTGAGCCGCTGGCGCTTGCAGAGGCGGCCTGCGGAAGCGGCATCAGAAACACCTCGTCGATTCCCTGATTCGTTCCGGGGCCGGGCGGCAGAGCCTGGTCGGCGGCGGAGCGCACGGCGATGGGGTGCGTGGAATGCGGGTCATGGAAGCTTTCCAGCAATGTTTCCAGCACCACGCGCGCCCGGGTGCTGTCGTCGGCGGGAAGAGGCATGGTCTGTTCCACGTCCTGCAACGACCCATCAAGGTCGTTGGGGATGACGAGGGTCACGGTTTGCGGGGCGGACTCGGCGCTTTCGGTGGGCGCAACCGTACCCTGGACCACGTGCAACCGCTCCTGGGCGCGCTCCCGCAGCCGTATGAGGATGGCGGACATGGCGACGATGGCGAGAACCAGCGCCGCCAGAAGTATCCGCTGGACGCGCGAGATCATGGCTGCTGTCTCCAGTCGTTGCGCCATTGTTCAATCGCGGCGGCCAGCGCGCCCAGGATGATCCGCTGATAATCCGCGCTGGTGATGGGCTCGGCTTTCGTGGAACTCCCGGCGTCGAGCGGTGCAATTTCCACCGCGACGGCCGGGCAGGCATAGGTGTCCAGGGGCTGCAGCGAAGTGCGGCCCATTGTGATGGGAATACGGGCATGGGCAAACGCGGAGTTGATATCCGACAGCAGCTTCAGGCTCTTCGTGATGTATGCCGATTGGGCCGTCTGCCATGGCATGAATTGCGCCAGCGGGGTGGGCGCGAGCGAGGAGGTGTAAAGATGCGCTCCGCTGCCCGTGGCCGTGGCGTGGATGAGGATGCAGGCGGAAAAGGACGTGCCGTCGGCAATTTCGCCGCGTTGGCCGGCGGAGAGCGTCGCATCCGAGTCGCGGGTGGTCGTCACCTGGATGCCGCGCGCCGCAAGCATCGAGCGCAGCCGGTTGGTGAGGTCCAGCGTCAGGTCTTTTTCCAGCAGCGTGGGCGTCAGCCGGGCTCCGGTGTCGCTTCCGCCGTGGGCGGCGTCCAGCAGGACAAGAAACGCCGGGGCGACCTGCGGCATAGGCGGCGGGGGAACCGACGGAGCCACGCCGGGCGGCAGAGTCTGCGCCTTCGGCGGAGGAGGCGCGGCTTGCGTCGTCTGCCCAGCCAGAAGCCCAGGCAGCGCAAGCATCAGAGCGGCGCAAAGCGCGGCGCGGGCCCCGGATCTAATCCAGCGCATAGATCGTGAGGCCGCTCAGGAGTTTGGGGAAGAAATCCGTGGATTTTTGCGGCATGACCTCGCCCGCGAATGCGACTTCACGCAGTTCGGTGAGCGTTGCCGGGTTCATCAGAAACGCGACATTTGCCTCGCCGCGGCGAACCTGCTCCACGGCCTCCGCCGCGTCGCGCAGATAGCGGACATTAGTCTGCTGGCTTATGGCCTCGGGCGTAATCCCGAGCGCTTTTTCCAGAATCAAAGCATGGAGCTGAACGGTCCCGAGCCCGCGCTGCCGCTCGGAAACCTCCTTCAGCGCCTCGGTGACGGCTTCGGGAATCGCGGTCAGGAGGTAGCTTCCGGCGGACGTTACGGCGACAAAAGCCGCTTTCCCTTGTGACGCCTTCAGCCGCGCGATCAGCGCTTCCGGGCCTTCGTCGGCCAGCGGTTCCACTGCGAACCACGGGCGAACCTTCGCCAGAAATCCGGCGGGATCGAAGTCCGCCAGCCCATGGACCACGCGATGCGTGGGCAGAATCACCAGCCCGCCCTGGTCCATATTCACAAAGGTCATCATGGCGGCGGCCTCCGGGCAGGGCGGTTGCGGCTGCGATCCGGCGGGCCGGACCGCCGGCGGGGCGCATTCGCCATCCGCACGCTCACGCGCGTATTGCAGAGCCGTCTCATATCTGTGGTGGCCGTCCGCGATGATCAGCTTTTTGTCTTCGAGCGCGGTGGTCAGCAGGTTGATGGTCGCCGGGTCGCTCACGCGCCACACGCGATGCATCACCTCGTACTCGTCCGTGACTTCAATATCAGGCGCGGCGGCGGCATTAAACAGGAGCCGCTCGGCGCTCAGGCCGGGGTCCGAGTAGAGCATGAAAATCTGCCCGAAATGGGCGCGTGTGGCGCGCAGCAGGTTGAGCCGGTCGCTTTTGGGGCGGGAAAGGGTCTGCTCGTGACGAAACACAACATTGGCGGAGTAGTCGTAAAGCTCTCCAAGCGCGATAAATCCCCGGCGCTCGCACAGCGTGGGCGCGCCGGCGGTCGAGTCCGGAACCGGGAACGTCTGCGAATAGGCGAAGACGCAGGGCTCGCTTTCCTGGGCGAGAATGCCTTCCCGCCGCCACGCGGCAAAATCTCCGGCGGCGCGCCGGTAAACATCCTGACCGCCTTCCCCATCAAACAGTTCAGGCAGGCCAAGGATGATGCGCACCAGATTGTAGGGGCTGCGCCGGAAGTACGCCTGCTGCATGGCGGGGGTGATCTTATCGTACGGTTGAGTCACCACGTCCTGAAGCCGGACCATGGCCGGGTTGTAGCGAAGCGGTCGAAATGGGTAAATCCGTGCCATTCTTTGAGGTCGTACTCCAATCGAAGCCGCGGCGCAATTTGCGGTTCAGGCGCACCGGGAATCCAGCCCGATTGTAAATCAGTCGCTCGACCGGCCCGCGCCCAGACATCGTTGAGGAGGAAGATGCGCGATGGTATAGCGGGCCGCCGTCGTGCTAGGATGCCCAACACGAGCGCATTCGAGCCTGGGACTCAATGCTCATGACGTTTGCCGCGAATCACCGTTTTCCGCAATGCCGCCGGGGTCCTCTTCTCTGGACACTGGCCGCCGCACTGTGCGCCCTTGCAGCGCTGTCCACTGCGCCGCGGGCCCATGCCCAGGAAGATCAGTTGAACAAGGTCCACGTCGAGCCGCCTCCGCCCAAGCCCACCCATGAGCCTCCGGCCATCGAGGGCAAAGCTGGGTTGAAGGCGCGCCCCAACGAGCGCTTTCGCGTGAATGTGAACCTGGTGTTGATCCCCCTCACCGTCACCGACCCCATGGACAGGCTCGTCACCGGCCTCGAAAAAAACAACTTTTCCGTCTTCGATAACAATCAGCAGCAGACCATCACGTCCTTTTCCACCGAGGATGCTCCGGTTTCCATTGGCGTCATCTTCGACATGAGCGGAAGCATGTCCGACAAGATTCTCCGCGCGCGCGACTCCATCCTCGAATTTTTGAAGACCTCCAACCCAAAGGATGAGTATTTTGTGATCGGCTTCAATGACCGTCCGCAGTTGATGGAGGACTTCACCTCATCCACAGAGAAGATTGAGGAGCGGCTGGCCAACGTGAAGGCCGGGCATCGCACCGCGCTGCTGGACGCGATCTACTTCGGCCTGGACAAGATGAAGCAGGCGAAGTATGCGCGCAAGGCGCTGCTCGTGGTCTCCGACGGTGGCGACAACCGCAGCCGCTACACGGAAAATGAAATCCGCGAGGTGGTCCGCGAGTCCGGCGTGCAAATCTATTCCATCGGAATCTTCGACCCCCAGGCTCCCACCATGGAAGAGCGCCTGGGGCCGATTCTGCTGAACGACATCAGCAACGACACCGGGGGCCGGCTCTTCCGCGTGGATGATGTATCGGAGATGGGAGACATCGCCTCCAAAATCAGCGAGGAACTGCGCCATGAATACGTGCTCGGGTATGCGCCGACGAACACAAAGCATGACGGAAAATGGCGTAAGGTGAAGGTACGGTTGAATCCACCGCCCGGGCTGCCGCCTCTTACCACTCATGCCCGCAATGGATACTATGCGCCTTTGCACTAGCCGCTTCATCCTCCCGGTTCTTCTGGTGCTGGCCCTTCCGCTCGCAATTGATGCGCAGAGCGGCGGCGGAGCGCAACAGCAGTCGTCGCCCACCACGCCGGAAAAGCAGCCGCCGCTGAATGTGGACCGCGATCCGGTGATTTCCCCCGACGCCCAGGACAATGTGCCGGTGAGCCCTGAGCATCCCGGGCCCGCCTCGCGCGGCATTGCGCTTCAGCGCGGCGCGGGTGGACGCTACACGCTTACGCGCAATGTGGATGAGGTGGTGCTGAATGTTTCCGTCTTCGACGCTCACCTCGACCTGATCAACAATCTGACCAAAGATGACTTCAAGGTGTGGGAAGATGGCGCTCCGCAGACCATTGTCTCCTTCCAGCATCAGGATTTGCCCGTGTCGATGGGGATTCTGGTGGACAACTCCGGCTCCATGCGCGACAAGCGTGCCGCGGTCAATGAAGCCGCGCTCGACCTGGTGAAGGCGTCCAATCCGGACGACGAGGCTTTCGTCGTCAACTTTTCCGACGAGGCGTATCTCGACCAGGATTTTACCTCCAGCATCGGCAAGCTGCGGCAGGGTCTGTCGCACATCGACTCGCGCGGCGGCACCGCCCTCTATGACGCGGTGATCGCCGCGGCGGACCATCTTGAAAAGGACGCGAAGCGTCCCAAGCAGGTTCTGCTCGTCATCACCGACGGCGAGGACAACGCATCGAGCCTCGATCTGGAGCACACCGTCCGCAAGGTGCAGGACCTCGATGGCCCCGTGGTGTATTCCATCGGGCTGTTGTTCGGCGCGGATACCGGCTCGCGCGAATCGCATCGCGCCAGGCGCGCGCTCCAGGTGCTGTCGGACGACACCGGCGGGCTGGCGTTCTTTCCCAAGTCGCTCGCCGATGTGGACACCATCGCCGCCGAAGTCGCGCAGGACATCCGCCGGCAGTACACCATCGGCTATCACTCGACCAAGCCCATCACCGAGCCCGGCTACCGCGCCGTGAAGGTGGAAGCCCGGGCCAAGGGCCGCGGCAAGCTCATGGTGCGGACTCGCAGCGGCTATTATCCCAAGCCGGAATCGCCGAAGAACAGCGGCCAGGCCAAACCCGGCGTCAAAGAGAATCAGTAAACTCGATTCGCCCGGCGTCCCATCCCCTTGCTACACTAATGTGTTTTGCTATGAGCCGACCAGGCGCTGTATCTCCCATGACCGCGAACTTGCGAGTCGCCGACGACATTACCGAGTTGATGGGCGGCACTCCCATGCTGCGCCTGCGCCGCGTCGCGCGCCCGGAGTGGGCCGCCGTCTACGCCAAGCTGGAATTTCTCAATCCCGGAGGCAGCGTCAAGGACCGCGCCGCGCTGGGCATGATTCTCGAAGCCGAGCGCCAGGGCAAGCTCAAGCCCGGCTCGACCATTGTTGAGGCCACAGCCGGCAACACCGGCGTGGGACTCGCCCTGGTCGGCGTCAACCGCGGCTACCGCGTCGTGCTCTTCGTGCCCGAAGGCTTTGCCGAAGAAAAGTGCATCCTGATGCGCGGCTTCGGCGCGACGGTGGTGCGCACTCCGGAGGCGGAAGGCATGAGCGGCGCGATTCGCCGCACGCTGGCCATGGCCAAGGAGGATCCCAACGCCTTTGCCGCTCTGCAATTCGAGAACCCTGCCAATCCGCAATTCCATCACGACACCACGGCGGCGGAAATCTGGGAGCAGATGGAGGGTCGCGTCGATGCCTTCGTCGCCGGAGTGGGCACCGGCGGAACGTTTACCGGCGTGGCGCGCTTTTTGAAGGAGCGCAACCCGGCCACGCTGACCGTCGCTGTGGAAACCCAAGGGTCGGTTCTGCAGGGCGGGGAACCAGGGCCTCACAAAGTCGAGGGCATCGGCGTCTCGTTTGTTCCCAAAACTTTTGATCGCGACGTGGCCGACGAAATCATCAAGGTGAGCGATGAGGACGCTTTCACCATGGTGCGCCGCCTGGCCGCCGAAGAGGGCGTGCTGGCCGGCTCCAGCGCTGGAGCCATTGTTCACGCGGCAGTCGGCGTTGCGCAGCGCCTCGGCGTCGGCAAGCGCATCGCAACCATCATTCCCGATTCGGCGGAGCGCTACCTGTCGAAGCACATTCTTGAAGGCTGACCCTTTCCCGTAACATCTCCATAGAGGATGCAATGATAGAACCCAGGCACGGCTTCGCCACTCGCGCCATTCACGACGGACAACCTGCAGACCCGCTGACCGGCGCCGTGAACGTTCCGATTTATCTCAGTTCAACTTTTTCGCAGGAAGAAATCGGCAAGAACAAGGGCTACGAATATTCGCGCGCCGAAAATCCCACCCGCGACGCGCTGGAGGCCAACCTGGCCTCGCTCGAAGGCGGCACCAGCGCGCACGTGTTCGCCAGCGGCATGGCCGCCATCACCGCCATGGTTACCATGCTGCGCACCGGCGACCACGTCATCTGCGGAGCCAATGTCTACGGCGGCACGCCGCGCCTCTTCGATCAGATTGTCGCGCGCTACGGCATCGAGTTCAGCTACGTCGATACGTCGGATCCGGAAAACGTGCGGCGCGCGATTCGTCCCTCGACCAAATTAGTCCACATCGAAACGCCCACCAATCCGCTCATGACCCTCACCGACATCCGCGCGGTTGCCGATGTTTGCCACCAGCGCGGCGTCGAGCTGGCCGTGGACAACACCTTTATGTCGCCCTATTTCCAGCGGCCCATTGAGCTGGGTGCGGACATCGTGATGCACTCGACCACGAAATTCCTCAACGGCCACAGCGACGGAATCGGCGGCGTGCTCGTCTGCACCAAACCCGAGCACAAGGAAACGTTCTCCTTTGTCCAGAAATGCACCGGCGCGATCCTGTCGCCCTTCGAGTGCTGGATGATTCTGCGCGGCGTCAAAACCCTGGCCGTCCGCATGGAGCGCCACGACGCCAACGGGCGCAAGGTCGCCGAGTTTCTTGCGGGACACAAAAAAATCGGCAAGGTGCATTATCCGGGCCTCGCCACGCATCCGCAGCACGAGCTGGCGAAGCGTCAGACCTCCGGCTTCGGATCGATGCTCTCCTTCGAGACCGGCTCGCTCGCCAACGCCAACGCCATGCTGAAGCGGGTGAAGATAGCCACACTCGGCGAATCGCTTGGCGGCGTCGAAACGCTGATGTCGCATCCGGCGTCGATGACGCACGCTTCGATTGGAGCGGAGGAACGGGCCAAGCTCGGCATCACTGATGGACTGGTGCGTATCTCGGTTGGGATTGAAGACGTGAACGACCTGCTGGCCGACCTGAACCAGGCGCTGAGCGCGATTGAATCATAGCTCGCGGCTTCGATCAGGATTAGAGCTGAGCCACTTTTTCTGTAACTCACTTCCAACGTTTGTCATCCCGACTGGAGCCCGCGAAGCGGACGCGGCGGAGAGACCTGCATTTCCTCTGTGGCTAGCTATTGGTGCGGGCGCTGCTCGGGGTGAGCAGCCTCGGGAATCGCGGCGAGCACGGCCGGCGCTTCTTCCTTCAACTCCGGCAGCGGAGCCTCGAGCGCCAGCTTCAGCACCTCATCCATCGACTCCACAAAATTCATTTTCATGGCCGACTTCAAATTCTCGGGAAGCTCCGCCACGTCCTTCCGATTCTCCGCCGGCAGAATCGCCTCAAAGATTCCGGCGCGGTGCGCGGCCAGTAGTTTTTCTTTCAGTCCGCCGATGGGCAGCACCTTGCCGCGCAGCGTGATTTCGCCCGTCATGGCCACGTCGCGGCGTACTGGAATTTTGGTGAGTGCGCTGGCCAGCGCCGTCGCCAGCGTAATGCCGGCGGAGGGTCCGTCCTTAGGGATCGCGCCTTCGGGCACATGGATGTGAATGTCAAGGCTGCGGTAGAAGTCGCGCGGCAGGCCCAGGTGCAGCGCCCGGCTGCGGATATAGGAAAGCGCGGCCTGCGCCGACTCCGTCATCACGTCGCCGAGCTGGCCGGTGGTGGTGAGCTTGCCCTTGCCGTCGAGAATCTGCACTTCGGTTTGCAGAATGCAGCCGCCGGCTTCGGTCCACGCAAGGCCGTTCACCAGGCCCACTTCGCTCTTCTCATGCACGGCGGAGTCGCGGAACTTGGCCACGCCCAGAAACTCGGCGATATTTTCCACCGTGATGCTCTCCTTGTGCTTGGAACCGTTCTTCACGACGCGCCGCGCCACCTTGCGGCAGACATTCCCAATCTCGCGCTCCAGGTTGCGGACCCCGGCTTCGCGCGTGTAGCCGCGGATGATCTCCGTCAACGCGCCGTCGGAGAAGGGAAGATTTTTTTCGATCAGCCCGGTGTTCTTGCGCTGCTTCTTCAGCAGATACTGCTTGGCGATTTCGAGTTTCTCCGCTTCGGTGTAGCCGTGCAGGCGCAGCACCTCCATGCGGTCCTGCAAGGGGCCGGGAATGGTATGCAGCACGTTGGCGGTGGCGACGAACAGCACCTGCGAGAGGTCATATTCGACATCCAGGTAATGGTCTTGAAAACTGCTGTTCTGTTCCGGGTCAAGAACTTCCAGCAGCGCCGACGACGGGTCGCCGCGGAAATCGCTCGCCATCTTGTCCACTTCATCGAGCATGAAGACCGGGTTTTTCGTGCCCGCTTTCTTCATCGACTGGATGATCTGTCCCGGCAGCGCGCCGATGTAAGTGCGGCGATGCCCGCGTATTTCGGCCTCATCCCTCACCCCGCCCAGCGACAGGCGCACAAACTTGCGCCCCGTGGCCTTGGCAATCGACATGCCCAGCGAAGTCTTGCCCACGCCCGGAGGCCCGACGAAGCAAAGAATGGAGCCCTTGGGATTCTTGACAAGCTGCCGCACCGCGAGGAATTCCAAGATGCGTTCTTTGATCTTTTCCAGGCCGTAGTGATCGGCGTTCAGCACCTTTTCCGCGTGGTCGATATTGCGCGTCTCGCGCGAGCGCTTTTTCCACGGCACGGCCAGCAGCCAGTCAAGGTAATTCCGAGACACCGTGGACTCCGCCGACATGGGCGGCATGGCTTCCAGCTTCTTCAATTCCTGGATGGCCTTGTCGAAGACGTCTTTCGGCATTCCCGCCGTTTCCAGCTTCTTCTTCAGGTCGTCGAACTCGCTCTTTTCGCCCTTGCCCAGTTCCTTCTGGATGGCCTTGATCTTCTCGTTGAGGTAGTACTCCTTTTGCGCGCGCTCCATCTGGCGCTTTACTCTCGACTGGATGCTGCGGTCCATGTTCAGCTTTTCAATCTCGACCGTCAGCACTTCGGCGATTACATTGAGGCGCTGCCCAGGGTCGAAAACATCGAGGATCTTCTGCTTGTCGGGAATTTCAAGCTGAAGATTGGCGGCGATGGTGTCGGCCAGCTTGCCCGGCTCATCCGTGCGCACGGCGGCCACCAGCGTTTCGTAATTCAGCGATTGCTGGAGCTTCACGTACTGCTCAAACAGCGACATCACGCGCTGAATCAACTGGTCGGTTTGCGGAGAAGATTCGAGCAGCGCCGGCTGGGTGCGGATGGTGGCGACAAAAAATCCGTCCGCGTCGGTCATTTCGACGGCCTCGGCGCGCTCCAACCCCTCCACCAGAACTTTGATATTGCCGTCCGGCATCTTCACGCTCTGCACAATTGCGCCAATGGTGCCGATGGTGAAAATTTCCTCCGCGCGGGGCTCGTCCACACGCGCGTCGTGCTGCGTTGCCAGAAATATCTTGCGGTCGCCGTTCAGCGCCTCTTCCAGGGCGCGCACGCTCGACTCCCGCCCCACCACGAACGGCGTCATCATGTGCGGGAAGATCACCATGTCCCGAATCGGCATCATCGGAAGCTTGCGGAGATCGTTCCGTTCGCGGCTCTCTTTGGATTGACTCACTTCGTCCCTCTCGTTCCCCTACGGATGTCTGTTAGATGAACTTTAACGCATTCCGTTTCAAAGCGGCGTAATTTCGACAGCCGCGAACACCCTTTGGTTCAAAACAAAAAGCGAGCTTGAAGAGCTCGCTTTCTGCCGCGGCGCTGATTCTAAGCGCGCAGGACTCAGCCGGCCTTTTCCAGCAGCGAGATGGAAAGGTCGCGGTTCTTCACCATTTCGGCGGTGATCTCGAGTTCCTTGATCTTTTTGTTGCTGGGCAGGTGGTACATCAAATCGAGCATCAACTCTTCCAGAATCATGCGCAGCCCGCGCGCGCCCACCTTGCGCGACAGCGCCTCGAGCGCAATCGCCCGGGTCGCCTCCTCGGTGAACGTGACCTTCACGCTCTCGTAATCAAACAGCCGCTGATACTGCTTCAGGATGGCGTTCCGCGGCTTGGTCAGAATCTCGACCAGCGCTGCTTCGTCCAACTCGTCCAGAATCCCAAGAACCGGCAGGCGGCCTACAAATTCGGGGATCAGCCCGTATTTGATGAGATCCTGAGGCTCGGCCTGACGCAGCAACTCGGAGTCGCGCTGGGCGCGAATGGGATTTTCCAGCTGCTCCTTTTCGGTGAGCACCTTGAAGCCCAGCGCCTTCTTGCCCACGCGGCGTCCGATCACGCGCTCCAGCCCAACGAATGCTCCGCCGCAAATGAACAAAATATTCGTCGTGTCCACAGCCGTGAATTCCTGGTGAGGATGCTTGCGCCCGCCCTGCGGCGGAACGTTGGCCACCGTGCCCTCAAGAATCTTGAGCAGCGCCTGCTGCACGCCTTCGCCGGAGACATCGCGGGTGATCGACGGATTTTCATCCTTGCGCCCGATCTTGTCGATCTCGTCGATATAAATGATGCCGCTCTGCGCGCGCGCCACGTCGCCCTCGGCTGCCTGCAGCAGCTTCAGGATGATGTTCTCCACGTCCTCGCCGACGTAGCCGGCCTCGGTTAAAGTGGTGGCATCCACAATGGCGAAGGGCACATCGAGCATTTTGGCCAGGGTGTGCGCCAGCAGCGTTTTGCCGCTGCCGGTCGGGCCCACCAGCAGAATATTCGACTTGGCCAGCTCGACGTCGTTGCCCTTCGTCCGGTTCATCTGGATCCGCTTGTAGTGGTTGTAAACGGCGACGGCCAGCTTTTTCTTGGTCTGGTCCTGACCAATCACGTACTCGTCCAGAAACGCCTTGACCTCCTGCGGTTTGGGCAGATGGGCGGGCGCGGCTCCGGCCGGGGTCTCGCTGCGGTCGTCTTCCAGAATGGAATTACAGACCGCCACGCATTCGTCACAAATATAGGCGCGAGGGTAATCGCTCGGTGAGGAGATGAGTTTAGCGACGGCGTCCTGCGACTTATGACAGAACGAACATCTGAGGGCGTCGTCCGATCCCGTGCGCGTTTTCATGTACTGCTGCTCCTTGGCGGTGCCTAAGTGCGGGGCCGGTCAATGATTTCATCAATGATGCCATATTCTTTCGCTTGCGGCGCATTCATTATGAAATCTCTTTCCACGTCGCGTTCAATTCGTTCCAGCGACTGACCCGTGTGCTTCGACATCAGCTTATTGGTGATTTCCCGGATGCGGAGGATTTCGCGAGCGTGAATGTCGATATCCGTCGCCTGTCCGGAGAGGCCGCCCATGGACGGCTGGTGAATGAGAATGCGCGAGTTGGGCAGCGCGAACCGCTTGCCCGTCGTGCCGGACATCAATAAAAACGCGCCCATGCTGGCCGCCTGGCCAATGCAGTAGGTCACCACATCGTTCTTGATGAACTGCATCGTGTCATAAATCGCCAGCCCCGCCGTAATCGATCCGCCCGGCGAATTGATGTAAAGCTGGAGGTCCTTTTCCGGGTCTTCGCCAGAGAGAAACAGCATCTGCGCAATGATCAGATTGGCGATCTGGTCGTCAATGGGGGTACCTAGGAAGATAATATTGTCGCGTAGCAGGCGGGAGTAAATGTCGTAGGCGCGCTCGCCGCGACTCGTCTGCTCAATGACCATGGGTACGAGTGCCATGCGTGGTTACTCTGTCCTTCCGCGATTCAGGTTCGGGTGGCTGCCGGGGCAGAATCGCGTCGCTCCCCGGCCGGGAATTCTTTCCTCAGACGAGGCGTTCATAGAGTAGGTTGGCGATTTTTTCTCTGCGCAATTGCTCCCGAATTCTAGTCAGCGCGCCTTCGTTCGTCAAACGCGAGCGCAGCGTTTCCAGAGGCTCGCGCGTTTGCACGGAAAGGATCTGAAGCTCCTGCTCCAGCTCGTCCTCCGATACTTCAACGTTTTCCGCTGCCGCGATCTTGTCGAGGATCAGCGAAGCTTTCACCTCGGCCATGGCCGAGTCGCGTTGCGCCTCCCTCAGCCGCGTGAAGTCCAGCTTGCGCATATCCTCGGTTCGCATGCCCTGCGCGGCCAGCGCCCGCAGCCCGCGGTCCAGCCGGGCATCAATCTGGTTCTGAACCAGCGATTCCGGAACAGGGAACTGGAAATGCGTGACCAGTGCGTCGGTGAGCTTGTTCTGGGTCTCGGCCTTCAGGCGGCGCTCTTTGTCCGCCGCGAGGTGCTCGCGCAGCTTCGTCTTGAAGTCCTCGATGCCTTCGTAGTCGCCCAGTTCCTTCGCGAACTCATCGTTCAGCTCGGGCTGAATCTTCTTCTTGATCGACTTCACTTCCACGTCGTAGGCCACGGTTTTTCCGGCCAGCCGCTTCTCGCCAAATTCCTCTGGATAGGCGGCCTCGAACTTCAATTCCTGCCCCGGCTTCGCCCCGCGAAGCGCGTCGTTGAAAGAAGCCAGCGTATTTTTGCCGCCGACCTCGATCATCACGTCCTCGCCGCTGACCGGCTGCGCGGCGGCTTCCTCGCCCTGCGCCTCGCCCTGAACCTGGCCCTTGAAGCTGATCTGCGCCCAGTCGCCGTCAGCCAGAGCGCGATCGTCCGTAACCGGCTCCATCGTCGAGCGCGAATCGCGCACGCGCTCCATTTCCGTATCGAACTCTTCCTCGGCCAGAGTGGTGTCCGGCTTCTCCACCATCACCTGCTGGTAGCCTTCGACGGCAAACTCCGGCAGGACCTCAAACGCCGCCTTGAATGTGAGAGGCTGGCCGTCCTCGATCTTGAGGTCAGTGAGCTGCGGCTGCGAGATGGGGTGCAGGTTTTGCTGCTCGATGGCTGCCCGGAAATTGCCCGGAATCATCGACTCAACCACATCCTGGCGAATGCCTTCCGCAAACTTGGTGCGGATCAGCGACTCCGGCACTTTGCCGGCGCGGAATCCGGGAATCCGGGCCTTCTTCTGATAGCGCTTCACGACCGATTTGAAGGCGCGCGCGACTTCCTCGGCGGGAACCTCCACGCCGACCTCGCGCGTAAGTTCCGGGTTCAGCGCCGGGCCGTGCTGATGATGCTCGTGTTCCTGCGCGTGGTCGTGGCCTTCGTGGGGCGCTTCGGGTTGCGGCGTTGCTTCGAGAGTTTCAGTTTCGCTCAACTTGTTCAGTGCCTTCCGGATATGTTCGTCCTGGTTTTCGTCCTGGTTCAGGATTGCGTTCGACAGGTAACGGTGCGGGGAAGAACGCGCAAATGGACGTTATCTTTCATCGTACGAATCTTCGCCGTGAAGAGCAAACGCCCAGGCGGTGGAAAGGAGGGCTTCTATGTTGAAAATCCTTTGCCGCTAGCGGTTTGCCGCCGCCTGGGTTGGGTCGTGGGCGCGATAGTGCGCCAGGATGTATTGGTCGGTCATTCCGGCAATGTAGTCGGCGACCACGCGCGGCGCGCCTTCGGCGGCAATTTCCGCCAGGTACGCGGGCGGCAGCAGGCCGGGATTTTCCACCCAGGCGCGGAAAAGCGTGCGCGTGACCCGATGAGCCTCCTCATGGTCGCGCTGAA
>JBAUHD010000397.1:0-4256 GCA_049680085.1 Acidobacteriaceae bacterium | reverse complement strand
CCATCGGCCCCAGCCCCGCCTCCGACGACCGCAAATCTGACCTCCACGCCAAGCTGCAGGAGTTCACCCACATCTCCGACGAGCTGCAGGACAACCTCGACACCTTCGACCAGGCCCACGCCGACATGCGCAAATCGCTCAAGGATCTCGTCCCCGCCACCACCAAATGGATCACCATCCTGAACCAGCCCGGCTCCGACAGCCGTGATGACGACTTCGCCCGCAAAACCGCCCTCGACGCCGCTCAAAGCACCAGCGACGAGGCTCAGAAGCTCTACAAAAGCCAAAAAGAATATTTCGAGCAGCACAAGGACGAACGAGGCAAAAACGGCGTCGGTCCCAGTTAGAGCAAGCGTTCAGCGATCAGCGGTCAGGGCTCAAGGGATCACGTCCATCAAACGAACGATGTCATCCCGAGCGGAGCGAGGGACCCGCGGTTCGTTCGCACCACCACATAGCCTTTTCTGAGCCCTAATCCCCGAGCCCTGAGCCCTCCTGTACCCTGAAAGCAATGCTCACCCGCCTGCTCGAAGAGGAGTACCGCGCCCTGCGCCCCCGCGCGCCCATGCCCCCCATCGACGCGAATTTCCGCCGCTTTACCAGCCTCAACACCACCATCCGCCTCCGCGACGGACGCCTCAAGGTCCATCTCTCCGACATCCTCGAAGGCGCGCCCGAGCCCATCCTCCGAGCCATCTCCCACATCCTGCTCGCCAAGCTCTACCGCAAGCCCATCGACGCTGCCCACGCCAACCGTTATCGCCGCTTCGTCTCCAGCGAAGCCGTCGTCCGCCAGAGCGAGCGCGTCCGCCAGACGCGGGGCCGCAAGCGCATCTCCACCGCCCAGGGCGAGCACTACAATCTCGACGAAATCTTCGAGTCCCTCAACACCCGCTTCTTCCATGGACTCATGGGCCGCCCCCAGCTTACCTGGAGCGAGCACTCCGCCCGCCGCCTGCTCGGCCATTACGACGCCGCCCACAACACCATCATGGTCAGCCGCGTCTTCGACCGCCGCCACACCCCGCGCTACGCGATTGAGTATCTGATGTACCACGAGATGCTCCACCTCCGGCATCCCGTAAAAGCAAAAAATGGACGCCGCTGCGTCCACTCCCGCGAGTTCCAGCAGGAAGAAAAGCTCTTCCCCGAACTCCCTCAAGCCCAGAAATACCTCAAGACTTTATAAGGAAAATGCCCCACTAAAACGATGTCATCCTGAACGAAGTGACGGACCTGTCATCCCGAACGAAGTGACGAACCTGCGGTTCGATTCGGTCAGCTCGATTTTCATCATCGACCCGCACCCCGCGCAAATTGTCATCCCGACCGAAGCGGAGGGACCTGCACCTGGCTCTCCCAACGGCTTGTCAAGCCGTCGAAGAATGAACCGCCCGCGTCTCCGGCACAACCGCCGCAGCTTTCCGACGCGCCCACAAAATCAGCCCAACCCCCGCCACCATCGATCCAACACTTGCCACCTGCGCGTTGCTCATCCCGAAATAAAGCTTGGGATTGATCCGGATAAACTCCACCAGAAACCGCGCCATCCCCGTCAGCAACAGATACTCCCCCGTAAGCTGCCCCAGCGGCTTGGGAGCCTCCGGCCTGCCCCGCCGCCACAAATACCACGCGATCACCAGCGCCACAATCAATTCATAAATCGGAGTCGGCTGCACCCGCACCCCCGGAGCCGTCGGCACCAGCCCATGCGGAAAGCTCATCCCCCACGGCAGCGTCGTCACAATCCCATAATCCCCATCGCCCGAGGTCAAACAGCCCAGCCGCCCCACGCCATAGCCAATCGCGGCGGAGACGGTGCACAAATCCAGCATCCGAAGCTTGCCAATGCCGTAGCTTCGCCCCTGCCAAAGCAGCGCGGCAATGCCCAGCGCCAGCCCGCCAAACCATGCGAACCCCGAGCGGTCAAAAATCATCGCCAGCGGATGCTGTATCAGCGTCTGCGGGTCTTCGAGCACATGCCAGAACTTCGCGCCGATCACGCCCGCGACCGTGGCCATCGCCACAATGCTGATCGCGTCCGCCTCAATCTTCCAGCGCCGGAAATTCGCCTGAAGCGCCCAGCAGGCGCAAACCGCCGCCAGCCACAGCATGATGCCAAACGTGCCTATCGAAAAACCGCCAACATGAATAAAGGGATACATAAGGAAGCAACTCCCTAAAGTATACGGGACAAGGCTCCACGCTCCCTACCCTTAGAGAGTTGTCATTAGAGAGTTGTCAGTCCCCTATAGAGTTGTCATTCCGAGCGAAGCCGAGGAACCTGCACCTCGCGTCATGCGCCTCGACTCCCGGGTGCCCAATCCTTCGCTGCGGGCGGTTCGATCTTCATGCCCGCCGCCGATCCAGATCGACGGTGACGGTATCGACGCTTCCCGCCTCAGGACGAGGCTCGGCTCCGCGTGCCCACCACCACCAGCCCCGCGCCCACCACCACCGCGATGGTGCTCAGAATCGGCGAGATCGGCACCGTGCTTGTCTGCTTGTGAGACACCTGCAGCGGCCCGATATCCACGTCCTTCTTCTGATGGGTAAAGCTGATTCCACCCACGGCGAAACCAATAATTCCAATCACGATCAAAATGATTCCCACCACCGTTGCTGGTTTCAAAGCAAGCACCTTCTTCGCATAAATTCCGCCCAATCTGCGATGGGATGCCGCGGACCCATCGGCCGGATGCACCCTGAACGCGCCGACTCACAGGCACCCCATCCTTCGCGCCGCTTTTGCGCGAAGGATGGGAAGGTACACTCCCCACCAGCACCCCTCAGCTATACTGGCGCTTACCTTCTACCAAGGAAGCCCAGCGCGTGCGAACGATTCCCGCTTTCCTTCTCGCCCTCCTGCTCTCCAGCGCCGCCCTCGTCCGCGCCCAGCGAATCGAAGTCACCATCCCCGCCCACACCGCGCTCCACGGCCACCTCATCCTCATCTTCGCCCGAACCGGCCAGCCCGAGCCCCGCTTCCAGCTCACCGAAAATTACCACTCCGCCCAGGGCTTCGGTGTCGACGTCCCCAACCTCGCCCCCAACCAGCCCATCGTCATCGACGCGAAAACCTTCGGCAACCCGCTCCCCTCCCTCGATGACATCCAGCCCGGCGACTACACCATCCAGGCCGTCTTCAACATCTACGAGCCCTTCCACCCCACATCATCCAACAAAACCCTCTGGCTCCCGCCCGACCGAGGCGAAGGCCAGCACTGGTTCGTCAAGCCCGGCAACCCTTACAGCAAGCCGGAAAAAATCCACTTCGATCCCAAATCCGGCCAGACCCTCCACATCACCCTCGACCAGACCCTCCCGCCCATCGCCGGAACCCAATCCGATCCCGAAGTCATCGCCGCCCGGCAGCCCGCCTCAAAGTGGCTCCGCTACATGCGCTTCCGCAGCCCCGCTCTCAGCAAATTCTGGGGACGCGATGTCTACCTCGGCGCCTGGATTCTTCTCCCCAACGGCTACGACCAGCACCCCAACGCCCACTACCCGCTCATCGTTTTTCAGGACCATTACCACCCCGGCTTCGCCCCGCTGCCCTTCGTCACCTCGCCTCCCAATCCCAAATCGCCCCGCGCGAAGCGCCTTCAGGCCGGTTACAAATTCTTCCAGGACTGGACTTCCAGCCACTTCCCGCGCGTGCTCATGCTCTACATCCAGGACCCCAACCCTTACTACGACGACTCCTACGCGGTGGACTCCGCCAACGTCGGCCCCTACGGCACCGCCATTAACAAAGAGCTGATCCCGGTCATCGAGAAGAAGTACCGCGGCATTGGCCAGGGATGGGCTCGCGCGACATTCGGCGGCTCCACCGGAGGCTGGCGCGCCTTCGCCACCCAGGTCTTCTATCCCGATATGTACAACGGCGCGTACGTCGCCTGTCCCGATCCCGTCGACTTTCACGCCTTCCAGAACATCGATCTCTACACGGACACCAACGCCTTCCACCGCACCGGCCCCTTCACCACCATCCCCATGGCCGGCGACCGCCTGCCCGACGGCTCCATCATCGCCGAGATGCGCGGCGAGTTCGGCTACGAGCACGTCCTCGGAACCCACGGCCGCTCCACCGAAAACATCGCCATGTGGCAAGCCGTCTTCTCGCCCACCGGCCCCGACGGCTACCCCGCCCAGTTCGTCAACCCGCTCACCGGCGACATTAACAAAAAGGTCATCGTCTACTGGAACCAGCACTACGACCTCACCGCCATCCTCAAGCGAGACTGGCCCACGCT